>JAISDG010000210.1 GCA_031265015.1 Spirochaetaceae bacterium
AAGGAAAACACGCTGTCCTTGTACCGGGTGTTGGCGCCCATTACCGTAACTATACTTGGTTTTTACCCCGCTTTCAACAGATCCGTCCGGTTACCGGTGTCTCCGCGCAAAAAAGGCCGACCCCTTTCGGAACCGGCCTGTCGTGCATTTAACTACCGCCCGGGCGGACTTGCGCTGTTTTAGAACTTCACCACAAAGTCAAGCTGGATGGCGTGATTGGTGGTCGCGTCCCCGGCATCGGGTTTTTTGTAGTCCAGATTATAGAACGCTTTGATATAGGCATCCTCGGTGAATGCGTACTTAACCCAGGGCTTGCCGCCGATACCCAGCTTCAGTACGTCCGACTGGAACGATACGGGTACTTCAAGCCCGACGCTCAGGGGTTCGTTGATCTGGTAGGAAACGTAGGGTTTTACCTGGAAGAAGGGCTTGATATTGGAATTGCCCCAGAGCCGCTCCGTCAGTTCAGCACCCACATTGAGGGGTTCCAGAACCTGGTAGGAGACGTCCTCGATAAACCACAGGAATCCGTTATCGGAATAGTCGCCCAGATTCCAGCCGTGGGCTTCCGCTTTGGCCGTCAGGTTGGTAACGCCCTTAAAGACAAAACCGAAGATCACTTCGCTGTCGACATCGGGATCTCCACCGAGAGTAGAAACATTATTAACTTTCGATTCGTCGGGCAGATCGGATTGGGCGGCGGTATCCTCATCGCTGTCCAGCTTAAAGGCCGCGGCAATGTCAAACATATCGCTCGTGTAGCTTACGCCGATACCGGTTTCCTTAAAGAACTGTTCGGCGGTAACCGCATTAAACTGGTTGGCTCCGGTATTGAGGAATACGCCGAAATTGAGCCCCTCGATGGGGGCGACTTCCAGCCGGACGCCCAGGCCGTTGGACAGGTTCCAGTCCTTGGGGCCCATGGTGTTCCATACGCCATCGTCGATAAGGCCGCCCTTGACGTTGATGACGCCGTTCAGGAAATTGTACCACGCATAGGCGTTGTAAATCTCAACAATCTTTTCGGTAGCCACTCCGCCAGTATACCCGCCAAAGTCGGTACCGATGCCCACCTTGGCGCCGTAGGTTTCGGCGTCATAGCTTCCCTGAATCCGGAACCGGCTCACCACATCGTCATTGTCATTGTGGATATCTACCATCGCATCATTAGCACCGTCTTCAATGTTAACCCGTGCGCCGGTTTCAACGATCCCGCTCCAGGTAAGTTCCTGGGCAAACGCCCCCCCTGCTACCGCAAGGATTAAAAGAAGGATTTTTTCCTACGGCCGGGCTCCTTTAAAAATGTGCATAAAGGCGCCGTCTGTGATTTGTTCCAGCTCCGCCGGTTCCCCGCCCCTTTGTCCCGCTTCCCTGCGGATCGCGGCGGCGGCCCGGAGGATGGCCGGCAGGTCTCCCCAGCGGGAAAACGCCGCTCCCCGTAAGGGTTGGTAGGGGGCGTCGGTTTCCAGGAGCAGCCGTTCCGCAGGAAAGGCTGCGCAGGAACGGAGGGCGTTTTTGTGGTTTAAAAGCAGCGTTGTCCCGAAGGAAAAGTAGGCGTTGATTCCCCGGCGCAGCAGTGAAAAGCCCTCATCGGGAGCGCCGGGCCAGGAATGGAATACCACCGCGGGCAGGGTCTTTAAGCTTTTTGTGCAGGCGAATATTTTATGCATAGCCCGGCGGACATGGAGTACCAGCGGCAGATTATGGCGCCGGGCATTGTCCAGGTGGGCGGCAAACAGTTTTTCCTGGACCGTTTCGGCGGCCCGGAAATGTTCATCATAGAGGTCAAAGCCCGTCTCCCCCACCGCGGCAATGCGCCCTTCCGCGGACAGCCTTTCCAGCAGGTCCAGGCTTTCCCGGAAGGCCCAGTCCCCTGCCGGTCCGGCGCCGCCCGGCTCGCAGCCCGCAAAACCTGTTCTGGTTGACTCGCCGCAGCCGGGATCCGCCGGGCGGAGGACTTTCGCGTTCGTCCCGGCCAGCTGGGGATGGACCGCAAAGCACAGGAAAAGGGGAGGGGCGCCGTCCCGTTCCGCTTCGGCGGCGATTTTTTCATGGCAGTCGTATTCTTCGCCGTTCCAGGCGCTGGCGGCGCAGGCTATGCCCAGCCGGCGGCGTTCCGCCTCCGCGCCGGGAAAGCGCCGCAGCAAATCGCGGGGATGGGCATGGGCATCGTGGGCCACGGACGGAAACCTCCCGGGATATTAAAAAAGCAGCATCGCGTCGCCGTAACTGAAAAACCGGTACCCCTTCCGGATCGCTTCGGCGTAGCTGTCAAGGATCAGCTCCCTGCCGGCAAAGGCCGCCGCCAGCATAAGCAGGGTTGAGCCGGGGGTGTGGAAATTGGTAAAGAGAGCGTCCACCATCCTGAACCGGTAACCGGGATAGATAAAGACGGAGGTGCTCCCCTCTCCCGCCGGGACCCCGGTTTCTCCGGCCCCGGCGGCGGATTCCAGCGTACGAACGCTGGTGGTTCCTACGGCTACGATCTTTCTTCCCTCCGCCCTGGCGGCGTTGATCCGGCGGGCCGTTTCCCCGTTAATGCTGTACACTTCCTCGTGCATTACATGATCCTCGATATGCTCCGTCCGAACCGGCAGGAAAGTTCCCGGCCCTACATGGAGGGTAACAAAAACCCTCCCAATCCCCGCCGTGTCCAGGGCGGCCAGGAGTTGTTCCGTAAAGTGCAGTCCCGCGGTGGGGGCCGCCGCGGAAGCCCCCGGTCCCAGAGTTTCCGCGGCGTTCCTGTCGGAATAGACCGTCTGGTAACGCTCGGCGTCGAGGCCTTCGTCGTTCCGGTTAATGTAGGGCGGCAGGGGAATATGTCCGTGGATGTCCAGCCAGGAATCGTCGATGGGGGAGTCAAAGCGCAGATACCGGAAACCTTCCCCGCTCATTCCCGGCGGAGGCGGAACGATCTCCCCCTCCCGCCCGTCCGGAAACCGGTAACGGCTTCCGGGCCTGCGGCGTTTTGTCCGGCCTGTCATGGTCCGCCAGGTACGGGAATCAATACGGTTCAGGAGCAGGAATTCCACGGTTCCTCCGGCGGCCAGGGAAATCCCCAAAAGCCGGGCCTTTCGTACCCGGGAATTGTTAAACACCAGCAGGGGCGGTCCGCCGGGGCCGCGGAAGCCGGGACCGGAAAGGATCAGCGGGAGCTCTTCTACCATCCGGTGTTCCCGCTTTCCCCCGGCGGTATCCAGAACCATGAGACGGCTTTTTCCCCTTTCCGCCGGGGGGTACTGGGCAATCAGTTCCCCGGGTATGTCAAAAAAGAAGCCGGAAGTTTTCATCCTTAAAGAACCGCCGTGAATTTCAGCGGTGAAACCGCAGGCGGTATTCGGGGATCTCGATCATCGGGGGCCGTTCCACCGCGGAAATTTCGGTTTTAACCACCCGGTGGTCCGCCTCTTCCCGTTCCAGGGAAATATGGCGATCCCCCAGCGAAAAAAGAAGCTTCGATTTGCCGTATTTTTCCACCCGTTCAAAAAAGGTCCTGAGGATCCCGTAGGACATGCGGCCCAGGGCTTCGGTAGTCTGATTGCGGTGGATCCGCATGTCCAGATCAACCTGGGCCAGGGCGTTAACCCCTTCCAGCTCCAGGATGTCGATTAAATGGCCCAGCTCCACTCCGTAGCCTACGGAAAAGGGGAGCCGCTCCAGCAGGCTCCGGCGGCCCGCGTATTCCCCCGACAGGGGCTGGACAAACCGGGCCAGCTCGGGGAAGAACAGGGAAAAGATGGGCCGCACCAGGATCTCCGTTACCCTGCCGCCGCCGGAAGCGGCAATGCCTTTGGAAGAACGGATGGGCCGTTCATAAAAGGCCTTGACATAACCGACACGGTTGTCTTCCAGCAGGGGACCCAAAAGGCCGTAGACAAATTTGGGGGAGATGTTGGAAATATCCGCGTCTACCCAGACAATAATATCCCCCTCAAGGACATAGAGGCTTTTCCAGAGATTTTCTCCCTTGCCCCGGAAGGTTCCGTATTTGGGCAGTATCACTTTGGAGGTAAAGACCTTGGCCCCAAACTGTTCCGCCACTTTGCGGGTATTGTCCTTTGACGACGAATCGATCACCGCAATTTCGTCCAGCAGCGGATAGCGGTCCATCAGTTCGGTCCGGATAATCAGTATTTCCTTGCCTATGGTAGCCTCTTCGTTCAGGGTAGGAAAAGCCAGGGAAATTTTCAGCCTCTTTTTCTGCTTTAATGAAACCAGCGCGCCGATGTCCGAAAATTTGGAATGATGCCAGGTTTTGGCAAGCAGGGTATCGTCGGCCATCCTATCCTCCCAAAACCATTACAAGCCGTTCCAGCAGCTGGCGGCCCTTTTCTATGGACGCAATCTCCACCGTATCCCGGTTAAGTCCTTCCCTTCCCGAAGCAATCCCCACCGAAAGGGCGGGAATCCCCAGGGCGGACAAAAACGAGGAAGGATCGGGCTTTGCTTCTTCTTCGGCCTTGATCTTCAGCTCTTTCATCAGCTCCGAGAGGGTCCGGGTCAGCCCCTCGCTGACCGACGGATCCCCCGGCGGAATGGAAGACACAACCCGGAAGCTTTTCTTTACTCCGGGGAAAACGGAATTTTCCGCCAGATTTCTGATTGTTTCCAGGGCGCCGTCCAGCGCGCCCTTATCCGCGGATTCCAGATCCAGTTCCAGGACCCCTTCCAGGGGAGTCCGGCTAAAGGAGCTCTGGGCTTCAATGCGCCTGCAGTAAAGCCGCAGGGCTCCGCCGGGGGATTTCACCAACTCCCGGAAGCGGCCGGCGGTGTCAAGGAGGGCGTTTACCACCGCGTTGGAATCCCCTTTTTGTTTTTCATCCTCCGTTATTCCCAGCTCCACCCGGTAGGAACCCAGGGTATGGCTGGTAAGAAAGCCCAGCATAAACCCCTGAACTCCTATGGCCGCCGCGGGCCTGTACCGGGGATCGCCGGTAAAGAGGCTGAAGGAATCGCTGTAGGGATCGTCAAAATGGCGGGCCGAAAAAAAGAGCAGGAGCTCCCGGTCCGGGGCAAGCCGCCCCGAAGCGTAGGCTTCGGCCAGGGAAAGGAGCGCCGCCGGCCCCAGGGCGTCCGCCAGCCCCGCTCCCCGGGCATATTGCAGTTCCAGCCGGCCCAGGCTTTCCAGGGAATTCCACCGGTCCGAAACAAGGCAGGTAAACACCAGGAGCGGCTCGTAGGTGACGTCGGTCATTATGTCCTTGTAGGAATGAAGCCGGGCCAGGATATTGCCGGAGCCGTCCACGGTATGGGGAAGGTTCAGCGCCTGCAGCCGTTCGGCTACAAACACGGCCCGGACCTGTTCCTGCTCCGTAGGGGACGGAAGCTGGCCCAGGCGGAACGCGTCGGCCAGGATCCGGTCCGCCAGGGGAAACGCGGACTTCCGGGGCCTGTGGAGAAAGAGGGAGCCCGAAAGGGTACGAAAGCCCTGCTGCAGGGCGTTTTTCAGCGCCGTCAGTAAATTATTCATTATCGTCACATACTAGGATACTTCATAATAGACAAACTGTCCATTTTTTTGTATACTGCGTAAAGATACAATGGCGGTAAACACACAACAGATAGGCTGGATTTTTTCTCCCCTCCAAATTGGGTATATTGCCGATGTGACCGAGCCCTTGAACGTCAGTTCCAACGTAGACTGGGCCCTGGAAAATATCGCCGACAATCCCGATATCGACGTGATCCCCATAGAGCGGGACGGGACCGTCCGGGGGGTGCTGCCCCGGGAAAAGCTGGAAAAGCTGGCCGGTTCGGTATGGAGCAAATTCTGGCAGAAGGATCTGGACGCTTATATTATTCCTACCCTGGAAATACTGGACGCCACCGCCTACATTAACAAGGTTGTAGACGCGGCCCTGCAGGACAAAAAATCGGAAATTTCCTGGTACGTCGTCCACCACCGCGGAAGTTATCTGGGCATCGTAAGCCTTAAAAAAATGCTTGAGTATACCAATACCCTGCGGAACCAGGATCTGCACCGGGCCGGCGAAATACAGCAGTACCTTCTGGAAAAATCCATGGTCAACGACAGGCGCTTTACCCTGTCCTTGTTCAACAATATGGCCCATGAAGTCGGCGGGGATTTTTACCGGGTCTACCATGCCGGCAAGGATTACTACCTGGTAAGCTGTTTTGACGTGGCGGGAAAAAACATATCCGGCGCCCTTACCACCATGGTCCTGGGCGCCTGTTTTGCCTCTTTTGAGCTTTTTGAATATAAGAGTACCCCCGATAAAATGACCAGCCGGATCAACGCGATTATCAAAGAGGTTAATCCTCCGGGGGTCTTTGTGGCGGCGGTGTTGTTTTATGTTGATCTTGCCCTTAAACAGATCCGGGTCCATAACTGCGGTTATTCCCCGGTACTTATTTTTGTACCCCAGGCGGACAACAAAATCAGTTACAAAATTTCCAATCCCAATCTTTCTCCTTTGGGTATAGAAGACGAGTATGATTTTTCCGACAGCCCTATGATTCCCATCTCCAGGGGGCTGCGGGTTTGCGCCTATTCGGACGGTTTAACCGACATGGTGAACATTTACGGCGAGCGTTACGGGGAAGAACAGGCTACCAGGCTTATCAAGGATCTGCATTCGGCGTCTCCAAAAAATATCGGTAAAATACTTGCCGGGGAAATCGAAAGCTGGACGGGAACCGCATCTTTGGCGGATGATGTTACCATGGTAGATATCCGTTTTAATTAGGGAGCGTGACATGAATCCATTACAAAAAAATCCCCGCTGGAAAGGCCGGAAGGGTCCGGTGGTTCTTATTATCATGGACGGGGTTGGCTGCGGCAAATACAGGGACGGGGACGCGGTGGCGGATTCCAAAATGAACGCCCTCGACGCGATGAAGGCCTTAAGCCCCCATACGCGGCTTAAGGCCCATGGGAAAGCGGTGGGCCTTCCGTCGGACGACGATATGGGAAACAGCGAAGTAGGCCACAACGCCATGGGCTGCGGCCGGGTCTTTGACCAGGGCGCTGCCCTGGTGTCCCGGGCAATTTCCGGCGGGGCGATGTTCCAGGGCGCGGCATGGAAGGAAATCACCGCCGCCGTGGCGGGCGCGGCCCAAAACGGCCGGACCCTGCACTTTATAGGCTTGTTCAGCGACGGCAATGTCCACAGCCACCTGGATCATCTGAAGGCAATGATAGTCCGGGCAAAAAAGGACGGCGTCCGGCGGGTCCGTGTACACATACTCTTTGACGGCCGGGATGTGGGGGAAACCAGCGCCCTGGATTACGTGGATCCCTTTGAAGCTTTTTTGCGGGAACAAAGCGGGGCGGACTTTGACGCGGGAATCGCTTCCGGCGGCGGCCGGATGTGGATCACCATGGACCGGTACGGCGCGGACTGGGAAATGGTTCACCGGGGCTGGGAAACCCACGTTCACGGTAATGCCCGGCCTTTCCGGACGGCCCGGGAAGCGGTAGAAACCTACCGCGGGGAAATTCCGGGCATTATTGATCAGGACCTTAAGGAATTTGTCATCACCGGGGATGACGGGAAACCCGTGGGAACCATTGAAGACGGGGATGCGGTTATTTACTTTAACTTCCGGGGGGACAGGGCCCTGGAAATTACCGCCGCCTTCGAAGAAGACAATTTTGACAAATTCGACCGGGGCCGGAGGCCCCGGGTTATCTACGCGGGGATGATGGAATACGACGGGGATACCCATGTCCCCAAACGGTATCTGGTAAGCCCCCCCGCCATTGACCGGACCATGGGGGAATATCTGGCCGCGTCGGGGGTAAGAACCCTGGCGCTTTCGGAAACCCAAAAGTACGGCCACGTTACCTATTTTTTCAACGGCAACCGGACCGGCAAGTTCAGCGAAGAACTGGAAGAGTATGAGGAAATCAAAAGCGACACGGTGCCCTTTGAACAGCGGCCATGGATGAAGTGCGCCGACATCGCCGACCGGGTTATCCAGGCCGCCGGCTCGGGTAAATACGACTTTATCCGGCTTAACTTTCCCAACGGCGACATGGTGGGCCATACCGGGGTATACCAGGCGGTGGTTTGTTCCATGGAAGGAATGGACCTGCAGCTGGGCCGGATCCGCAAGGCCGCCGACGCTGCGGGGGCGGTGCTGGTAATTACGGCGGATCACGGCAATTCCGACGACATGTACGAACACGATAAAAAAACCGGGGAAGTATCCCGCAAGCCGGACGGTACTCCGAAGGCAAAAACCAGCCACAGCCTTAACCCCGTCCCCTGTATTATCTACGATCCGGACTACCGGGGCGAATACAAACGGGGCGGGGGTTCCCTGAAGGAAGGGCTGGGGATCAGTTCCATCGCCGCTACCTGTATGGAGCTTTTGGGTTTCACTCCCCCGGAGGACTACGATCCTTCGGTCCTTATCTGGAACTGACAAACCCCGGCCGGAACAGACAGCCAAGGCAGGATTGTAAATGCCCATAAAAATTCCCAAAGCCCTCCCGGCCTACAAGACCCTGGAACGGGAAAATGTCTTTGTCATAACCGGTGACCGGGCGGCCCATCAGGACATCCGGCCCCTTAAGGTGGCTATCGTCAATCTTATGCCCACCACGGTGGATACGGAGGTACAGCTCCTCCGGCTCCTGGGAAACAGCCCCCTCCAGGTGGACATTACCCTGCTTCACATGGGAAGCCACGAGTCCAAGAACGCCCCGCCGGGGCACCTGGAAAAATTCTACATCGGTTCCAAAAAAGCCCTTCACCGGCGTTTTGACGCGATGATCATCACCGGCGCGCCGGTAGAAACCCTGGACTTTGAGAAGGTTGATTACTGGGAGGAGCTGGCCCGGGTAATCGACTATTCCGCTTCCAATGTTTTCTCTACCCTCCACATCTGCTGGGGGGCCCAGGCGGCGCTGTACCGCCGCTACGGCATCCCCAAAATAGGGCTGGCGCAAAAACTGTTTGGAGTGTTTCCCCACCGGATAAGCGAATCCGGACGGCACCCCCCCCTGTTCCGGGGCTTTGACGATGAATTCCTCGCCCCCCAATCCCGGCATACCGAAAGCGACCGCCATGCCGCCAGGACCTGTCCCGCCCTGACCGTCGAATCGGAAACGGAGGAAACGGGGCTTTTTATCGCCACCGCCCGGGACTGCCGGGAAATTTACGTAACCGGCCACCTGGAGTACGATCCCTTTACCCTGGACAGGGAATACCGCCGGGATCTCGCCAGGGGACTTCCCGTCGGGGTACCCAGGAATTACTATCCCGAAGACGATCCTTCCCGGGAACCGGTGGTCCGCTGGAGGGCCCACGCCCACCTCTTTTTTTCCAACTGGCTTAACTTTGTATATCAGGAAACGCCCTACGATCTGGCCGTCCTGTAAGCGGCGGGG
>JAISDG010000228.1 GCA_031265015.1 Spirochaetaceae bacterium
GCCTGGGACCTTTCTTTCTGGACCTCTGCGAAAAGGACGGCCTTGACGTGCGGTGGGCGGAAAGCGGCAGCGCCGTCCGTTTCTGTTATACCCTGATTGCCGGAGGGGAAGGACAGGACCGGACCGTGACGGAACTGGTGGAAGAAGGGGAACCGGTTACGGCCGGTACGGAAGAACGGATGCTGGGCCTCTACGACGAGCTTCTTGAAGAGGCGGGGACGGTAATCATCTCCGGCACCAAGGCCCGGGGTTATTCGGGAACCATAGTTCCCGAAATGACCCGGCGGGCCTGGGAAAAAAACCGGCGGATCATTCTGGATGTCCGGGGGGAGGATCTTAAACGGAGCCTTCCCTTCAGGCCCGGGGTGATTAAACCGAACCTCTTTGAATTTGCCGATACCTTTGCCCCGGAATTTAAGGAGCTGGGCGAACTCTCCGGGGACGAAAAGGGGGTACGGGAACGAATTACCGCCCTGGCCCTGACCCTGGCGGAACAGTTCGGCACGGACATTGTCCTTTCCCGGGGAAAGCGCCCGGTATGGTATACAGCGGGGGCCGGAGGCCTGGCCGAATATCCGGTGGAAGCGGTCCCGCCGGTAAATACCATCGGTTCCGGCGACGCCTTTACCGCCGGCCTTGCCGCGGCCCTGGACGACGGCCTTCCCCTTGGGGAGGCCGTTGCCCGGGGAGTACGCTGCGGCAGCCTGAACGCCGGATTTCTTAAACCGGGAGTTATCAGGGAATCTTAACAACGCCGGCAAGGAGCTCCGAATAATACCGGGTTTCTATCGCCGTTTCGCCGACTCCGGCTTTTGCCAGCAGATCCAGAAGCCGCCGGCCGGCCGCCGCGGGGGTTTCAGCGCCGCAATCAGCGCCGGCCAGGATCTCCAGTTCCAGGAACCAGCCCAGGTCTTTTGTTGTCCCGGCGGAATCCGGCGTTTCCGGGCCGGTTCCGCCAAAGCCCCCGCGGCCGCTTACCCGGACCAGCTCGGCGCTGATGCCGCCGCAGCGCCAGACCCAGCCTGTTTTGCGTTTGCTGATCCGCTTTTCCAAACCCAGCCTTTCCAGGAATTCTTCAAAGACGGCGCCGTCGCTGACTTCAAATTCACGCTCCTCGTTTATTTCTATACCATCCCGCCGTTCTTTTGTTTTGCCGGTTACCAGGGTATGTTCCGCGGTTTGTCCGTCCGCCACGGTATGCCGCTCCCTTCTGACCCGCAGGCCCGCCGCCGGCCCGGCGGGAAACCAGTACGAGTCGTCCTTGACCAGGGGAACGCCCCCGCCGGCCAGTTCCGTCAGCCTGCGGCGGCAGTCCCGCCAGCCGGGGACCCGGGCTTTCAGTTCTATTTCGGTGTGTTTCCCCATAGGCCTTTATGGTACCGCTTTTGAGGCGCTTTGCAAAGAAAACGCATTGCCCCAGGTTACCGGGGGCCATTAATCTAAGCCCGGCAAAACAAGCGCTAGCCCTGCTCCAGGGCCCGGCGGAGTTCTTCAAAGACCGCGCCGCCAATATGACAGTAAGCGCCGGGGTTTTTGTCCAGGTATTTCTGGTGGTATTCCTCGGCGGTCCAGTAGTTTTCCAGGGGTTCCGCCGCCACCGCCACCGGCTTATCCGTCACCGCCTGCAGGGCCGCCAGGGATGTTTCAATAACCGGGCGGTCTTCCTCGCCGGTATAGAAAATTCCCGTGCGGTACTGGATCCCTTCATCATGGCCCTGCCGGTTCAGCGCGGTAGGATCGATGGCCAGGTAAAAAAGGTCCAGCAGCCGGCTCAGGGACAGCCGCTCCGGATCATACTCAACCAGTACCGTTTCGGCGTGACCCGCGTTACGGTACTTTACATCCTCGTAGGAAGGATGAGGGGTCTTCCCGTTGGCATACCCTACTTCGGTTTTGACAACCCCGGGGATCATCGCGATGTAGGCTTCCGCTCCCCAGAAACAACCCCCGGCCAGATAAATCCGCTTCACGCAATCCTCCTTAAAGCCCTTCGGGTCAGGGGCGAAATCCTCTTAATCCAGAGCCTGGGTAAAGTCGGCGATCAGGTCATCCGCCGCTTCAAGCCCCACGGCAATGCGGATCAGGTTAGGGGTAATGCCCATCCGGTTCCGTTCCGTTTCGTCCATATTGATATGGCTCATCTTTACCGGATAACTGGCGATGGTTTCTACCCCGCCCAGGCTGGGCGCGGCTACGGCAAGTTTTATTTTGCTGTAGAACCCCAGGGCCTGTTCGGTAGTCCTGGTTTTAAAAGAAAGCATGGCCCCGCCGCCGGAAGCCTGTTTTACATGAATATCGCGGCCCGGATGTTCCGGCAGCCCCGGATAGTTTACCTCCGCCACATCCTTACGGGTTTTAAGCCACAGGGCCAGTTTGTACGCCGCGGCCTGCTGGGCCTCAAGCCGGACCTTCAGGGTCTTAATCCCCCGGATTACCAGCCAGGCGTCCCAGGGACCGGGGACCGCTCCGAAACTGTTCTGAATCTGGTACAGCCGCCGGCCCAGGTCCTTCGTTTTGACCACCGCCAGGCCGGAGATCACGTCACTGTGACCCCCCAGGAATTTGGTAGCCGAATGGACAACGATGTCCGCCCCCAGCTCCAGGGGCCGCTGAAGATAGGGGGTCATAAAGGTATTGTCCACGATGGAAAGGAGTCCCCGTTCCCGGGCGATGGTAATGCACGCGGCAAGATCGGTAATCTTTAAGAGCGGGTTCGACGGGCTTTCCAGGTAAACCGCTTTTGTGTTGGGCCGGATCGCCCTGCGGATATTGTCCGGGTCCTGGGTATTAACCGCCGTCATCTCAAGGCCCCAGCGCTTATAAAAGGTCTCCACCACAAACCGGGATCCGCCGTAGACATCTTCGGCAATAATGATATGATCCCCCGATGCCAAAAGGCCCAGGACCGAGGAAATTGCCGACATGCCGCTGGCAAAGGCATACCCCCCTTCCCCCCCTTCCAGCAGGGCGATGGTATCCTCCAGGGCTTTCCTGGTAGGATTGCCGCCCCTGGAATAATCGTATTCCTGAACCTCGGTAATCACTTTCCGGTAGTAGGTGGAAGTCTGATATACCATTACCCCCAGCGCGCCGGTAAGGGGGTCCAATTCGTGTCCGTTATGAATGAGCCGGGTTCCCTGATCCATGTCACGTCCTTTTTGCAAGAAGATTACCACGGGAGCCGGAAAAAATCGCAGCCTTTTACCGGGCTGTTTACTATAACAGGGAAAGAACGGCACAACAAGGGACACCGGGAGGAGGGGAGGAGGGAATCCTCCTCCCGTTCCTTAACAAGCCGTTAGAATCCGGCGACCACGCTCCCGTTGGGCCACTTGCCGGCAATGTAGTCCCGTATTTTTTTACTTTGCAGAACTTTTTTCAGCGCCGCAATCCGGGGATCCTTTTCTTCTCCCTTGCGGACTACCAGGCCGTTTACATAAAGGGATTTTGCTCCCTCAAGGGCCAGGGCGTCCCTGGGGTTCAGCTTTGCTTCAATGGCATAATTGCCGTTGATGCCGGCCAGATCCACATCCTGCAACGACCGGGGAAGCTGGGCGGCTTCAAGTTCCCGAAACTTAAAATCTTTGGGATTGGAAGTGATGTCCCTGACGGTGGCATTAAGACCCGCGCCGGGTTTTAGTTTGATAAGGCCGTTAACTTCCAGCAGAAGCAGGGCCCTGCCCTGGTTGGCGGGATCGTTGTTAAGGGCAATGGTAGCGCCCCTGGGAAGCTCCGACAGTTTTTTGTACTTGGCCGAATAGAATCCGTAGGGTTCCACATGCACTCCCCAAAGGAAAGACAGTTTCTGGGGCCATTCCGGGTTGGACTGCAGGTAGGGGATGTGCTGGAAGTAGTTGGCGTCCAGGTCTCTGGAAAGAAGAGCGGTATTGGGCTGGACATAATCGGTATAAATAACGATTTTAAGCTCGATCCCCTCCTTGGCCAGGTCGTCTTTGACCAGCTCCAGCAGTTCCCCGTGGGGCGTGGGGTTTGCTCCCACAGTCAGGGTGGTAGTGCCCCCCCTCCGCCGCTGCTGGGCTTCTACATTCCGGGTAAGACCCGCAATCAGGGCGCCCGCGATAAGCAGGCTTATAAGCGTCTTTTTCATTAGGATACTCCTTATTCCTAGTATTTATATCGGAATTATAATAATATCCCAAAAAAATGTCAAGGGTTTTTACGGGGATTTGAAGTTTTTTATTTTAAAAAACCCCTCGCCCCGCAAAAATTACCGGTCTTTACCTCCGGGACAACAAGCTGCGGCTGACGGCGCTTCCGATAAGCTGGACCGCCTCCACCAGGACCAGGATCACGATCACCGCTCCCACGGTTACATCCATTTGAAAGCGGTAGTAGCCGTAGCGGATCGCCAGATCGCCCAGGCCGCCGCCGCCGATGGCCCCCGCCATGGCCGAATAACCGATCAGGTTGATGATGGTCAGGGCCAGGCCGGATACCAGGGCCGGCAGGGCTTCGGGGATCAGCACCTTGCGGATAATCTGAAAATCCGAGGACCCCATGGCCCGGGCGGCGATGATTACCCCTTCGTCTACTTCCGAAAGGGCGGCCTCCACAATCCGGGCAACAAAGGGAGCCGCGGCAATGGAAAGGGGAATGATGACGGCGATGGGCCCGATGCTGGTTCTGACGATAAATCTGGACAGGGGGATCAACAGGATCATCAATATTATGAAAGGAAAGGACCGGAACAGGTTTACCACCCTGGAAAGGACATTGTACACGATCCGGCGGGAGCGGAGCCCCCCGGGGGAGGCGGCGTAGAGATAGGTTCCCAGGGGAAAACCCAGGAGGCAGGCAAAACCAGTGGACAGGAATGTCATAAAAACGGTTTCCAGAGTTGCCTGGGGAAGCATCGATAAAACGTCAAGTATCCTATCAGGCATGGACCAGCCCCCTGGTTGCTTCGGTTTTGGGCGAATTAAACACCGCTTGCACCGTTCCCTGTTCCACAATGCCCCCCTCGTCCAGGACCGCCACTTCTTCGCAGATCTCCCGGATCACTCCCATCTGATGGGTAATCAGCACCACGGTAATCTTAAGCTTTTCGTGCAGCTTCCGGATAAGGGAAAGAATAGCCCTGGTGGTCTGGGGGTCCAGAGAGCTGGTGGCCTCGTCGCAAAAAAGTACTTCCGGATTGGCCGCCAGGGCCCGGGCAATGGCCACCCGCTGCTTCTGGCCCCCGGACAATTCATGGAGCCGGGCCCGGTACTTGTCCCGGATATCCACCAGATCCAGCAGCTCCTCTACCCGGTCGTGGATCGCCTTCCTGCGGAGCCCCGCAATTTCCAAAGGATAGGCAATATTTCCCGCCACGTTCCGGGAACCCAAAAGGTTAAAATTCTGGAAGATCATCCCCATTTTACGCCGCCGGAACAGGAGTTCCCTGCCGGTCAAGGTATCCACCCGGTCGGAACCGTAGAACACTTCTCCCCGATCGGGACCTTCCAGAAGGCTCATCACCCGGAGCAGGGTCGATTTTCCCGCGCCGCTCCTTCCGATAATGCCGAAAATACTGCCGCCGGGGATAGTCAGGTCCACATCCCGCACGGCGGTTACCGCCGCGTATTGTTTTGTTATTCCCTTTAGGCCAATCATCCTGCCTCCTTTTTCCTATTAATTCTATCGGAATTATTAAATATATACAAGGGGTTATACCCGTTTTTTGGGCTTTTTTTAGGTCCGCCGGGCAGTCCTTAGCCCAGATCCAGCGCGAAGACCTTGCTGTTCCGCCCGCTGTTATAGGTTTTTCGCCGCGCTTCCGGCAGGCTTTCAGGATCGCCTTCGGTAAAGCCCAGGGTTAAAAACCAGTCTTCGGTTTTTGTGGTCAGCACAAAAACCCGGCGAAGCCCTTCCCTGGACGCTTTACCGATAAAGTACCGGACCATCCGGCTTCCCAGGCCCATGTCGGCATAGGCGCTATCCACCGCCAGAGCGGCGATTTCCCCCTGGTCTTCCCAGATGTGGAGGGCGCCGGAAGCGTGGGCTTTGCCGTCTATGCCGAAAACACAGTAATCTTCCTTTTTTTCCTGGATCTCTTCCATGGTCCGCCGGACAAGAACGCCCTGCCGCATCAGGGGTTCCATGATCCGCAGTACGTCCGGGATGTCCCGGGTTCTTAAGGGCCTGATAGCTTCGTATTCGTCGGCATGGATCATGGTCCCCGATCCCAGGTTGGAAAAGAGTTCCCTCAGTACCGCCCCGTCTTCCCGGCCGTCGATAATATGGACCCGCTCCACCCCAGCTTTGGACGCCCCCAGGGCAAGCCGCAGTTCCGCCGGGCCCCCGCCGTCTTCGGGAGGGAGGGCGTTTTCCGGCAGATCCGCCGCCGGCCGGGTCTTGTTCAAGTCCAGAATGGCCCGGGCTTCCGCGGGAGTAAGCCTGACGATCCGCCCGTTTTCACCGGGTTTGATTTCTCCCGGCAGCGCAAGCCCTTCAAGGCTTTTTCCCGCCCCCACGATAAAGAGTTTTACCGCCCCCAGAGCTCCGGCCGCGGCCAGGGCTATTTCATCGCTGGGAACATTGTAGGGTTTTCCCGAAGGCCCCCAGCCTATGCAGGGGATAATGGGGACCATCTTAAGATCCAGGATTTTGCTGATGGGCCCGGTCAGGATCTTTTCCACCCGGCCGGAATGTTCCATATCCCTGCCGGCCACCACTCCCAGCCCTCTGGCCCGGACAAAGTTGCCGATGACCGAATCGCAGCGGTTGGCCGAAAGGGCCGTCATAAACCGGGTGGCCACATGGAAGGCGGCCATTTCCACAAAGGGGATGGCCCTGGAGCCGGTAATCCGGTATACCCCTCCGGGGGAAGCGAAACTTCCCCGGAGGGCGGCTTCCGCGGGTACGTACCCGGACACAATGCCGTATTCGGCAAGAACCGAATCTATCCATTCCTTGGCGCCGGGGACGATCACCACCCTGAAACCGGTCCGGGCCAGCAGGGCCAGATCCTTCATCAGCGAAGGAAAGGAGGATTCCCCGGTCACGGGAAAATCTATCTTAAAGACCATGGTGGAACCGGCATAACGGCTCTGGTAGTGAAAAGCCTCCCGGACCAGGTCCATTTGGGAACCGGACTGATTCATGATATGGGAAGTATAGCGGATTACACAAAAAAAGGGGAGATGACGCGGCGTGGGAACCACGGCGCGGGAACCGCGCGGGAACCGTGTTGCGCAGAACGCGGCGCCTAAGCTTGACATTCTTTCCCCTTCCCCGTACCGTTAAACCATGTCCGCCGGAGTCTTTTCCGTACTGCCAGAAAATTTTTTCTCCCCCCTGGCGCGGATAAACCGGCAGCATTATGCCGCGCTGCTGGTACTTTACTACCGGCTCTTTCAGGAGAATACCCGGGGCCTTGAGCGGGAACTGGTAATCCGTGAATTTATGAACTACCTTGCCCTGCACCGGGAAACCCTGGAGGCCGAGGAAGACGGGACAGATGAAACAGACAGTGAAGCCGTTCCCGCAGCCGCCGAAGGGATGCGGGGAATTCGGGAATTTGATTTTGCCGGATCCCCCGCCGGCGGAGAGGATCCGGGCAAGGCTTTTCCCGCCGGGACCGGTTCCAGGACAAAATTCTTTGACGAACGGGAAGCGGCCAACCGCTTTTTGCGGCGCCTTGTCGGCGCGGGCTGGCTGAGCGAGGAAATCCTGGCGGACTTTACCAGGGTGGTAAATATTACCGCCTGGGGCAAGCCCTTTTTTGAAGGGCTGATCCGGGTGGACGAGGGGCTTAAGACCGAATACGAAAGCCATGTGGTAAACGTTTATTCCTCCCTTTGCGGCGAGACGGTAAAAGAAAACGGCCACTTTATGGTGCTCAAGGCCAGGGAAGAGGCCCGGGCGCTCATCGACTCCCTCAAAGTCCTGTCCCAGAGCATCAAGGGGTACTATGAAAAACTCAAGGCCGAAGCGGTACGATCCCGGGCCGCGTCGGTTTTGCACGAACACTACGACTTGTACGCGGGAGAAGTGCTGGACAAGGCCTACAAACGGCTTAAAACCTCGGACAATGTTTCCCGCTACCGCCGGGCCATCTTCGGCCAGGTGGCGGACCTGCTCCACGACGGCGAGTGGCTTGACAGGAGCGCTTCAAAATATATGCGGATTCTCCAGATTGACCGGGACGCGTGCCGGAAAAAACTTGAGTTCATGCTGGAAGAAATACGGGACGATCTTAAATCGGTGGATCCTCTGGAAGACGAGATTGACCGGCGGAATGCGGATTATTCCCGGTCCAGCACGGAAATCATCCGGGCCTACATTGAGCCCGACAGCACCATAGCGGGAAAACTGGGCATTCTTATCAAGGCCCTCTACAGCGGCGGCGGGGAACTGTCCTCCGTCCTGGCCCACGGACTGTACCGCATCGCTTTTCTTTCACCCTCGTCCCTGGCCCTGCGCCGCCAGCGGGAGGAAGGGGACTTTAACGCCCCGCCGTCTCCGGCGGATGTGGAAGCGCTTTCAAAAGCGGAAGCGGAATTCCTTGAACGCATGAAGAAGCGGCTTTCGATCAAACGGATCAAATCCTGGCTGGACGAACAGGGCGGAACGGAGAAGATCCTCCTGCCCGGGGATCTGATCCGCGGGGAAGAATCTTTTATCCGTTTTGTCTATGCCCTCCTGTACGGCGATTCCCGGCAGGACTTTGACTATGCTGTTGAAGAACCCGGCGGGGCGGAGCGGGAAGCGAAGGCCGCCGGGTATGTGGTTCCCGATGTACGGCTGCGGAGGAAGGGACTGTGAACCAGGATCTGGAAGCCCTTGCCCTGATAGGGGAACTGCAGGCCGGTGATTTTGAACGCTTCAAAGCGGCGGTTCAGATGCTTACCACCAAAACGTTTATCATCCGGGGCATTGACCGGGAGCGGGAACTCTATGATTTTACTATCCGGAATATCGCCCTCTTTGAAGCATGGTTTTCCTGTATGGACGCGTTCCTGGTCCGGGACGAAAGCGCCGGCGTCATTGCTTTCCGGGGGTCCGGCAGGAACCGGCTTTATTTTACCAGGGAGGAAATATGCGCGGTGTTGACCCTCAGGCTCCTTTACGAAGACAAAAAACATGAAATTTCCCTCGCGGCCTTTCCGGTGGTTACCGTAGCGGATTTTCAGCAGAAGTACAATGCCCTGACCGGGGACGAGATAAAAAAGACCGCCCTTATCGGCGTCCTTAGGCGGCTTTCTTCCTGCAAGCTTGCCGCCGTTGATTCCCAGGATTATGCCGATCCCGAAACCCTTATCCGGCTCTATCCGAGCATACCCTTAAGCATAAACCGGGACAGCCTGAACGAGGGCATCGCCTTTCTGGAAAACAGGAACGAACGCCGGGAAGATGAAGCGGAACCCGGGGAAAGCGTATCATGATCGTTCTGGAACGGATCCGGCTGGTAAACTGGCACAACTTTGACGACATCGTTATGGAAATAGGAAACCGTTGCCTTTTGGCGGGGGACAACGGTTCGGGTAAATCCACGGTCATTGACGCCATTCAGTATGTGATGGCGGCAAACCTGCGGATGGCGCGGTTCAATTCCGCCGCGGAGGAACGGAAAGGGGGCGGCCGGGATCTGATGGGCTATGTGCGCTGCAAGCTGGGCAGCGACACCGCCGAATACCGCCGGGGCGATACGGTGGCCCATGTGATGCTGGAGTGGCTTGTTACCGGGCCGGACCGGGACGCGGACCGGTCCCAGCCTGCGTCCCGGCCCGGCGCGGTACAGGCCGGTTCCGGCGCGGCGGATTCGGGCAAAAGCTTTGCCTGCGGCGTCTGCGTCGAAGCCTACAGGGACAACCACTATACCGAACATTTCTGGGTCGGTTCCGGCCTTTCCGTCAAAGCCATTCCGGTCCGCTCCGAATCTTCGGGGCCCCTGGCGTTCCGGCAGTTTAAGAACGCTCTGGCGGAACAGAAAGCCGAAGTGTATGACGCCAAGCGGCTCTATATCCGGGACCTTACCAACAGGCTGGGGGTATTCAAGCGGCAGCAGGAAATCAATCCCTACCTGGATGCCCTGACCCGGTCCATCGGCTTTAAGCCGCTGGATTCCATCGATCAGTTTGTCTGCGATTATATCCTTGAAGAGAACCCTGTTTCCATCCAGGACATGAAGCAGAACCTGGAAAATTACAAGGAAGCGGACCGCCAGGCCAAAGGGGCCGTTTCAAAAATCACGGTCCTAAGAAAAATCTGCGCCAAGGCCGCGGAATGGCGCAACTATGACGGCCTTATCCTGAAGCAGGAATTCCTGAAACTTACGATAGAGCTGGAAAACGAAAAACAGGAAAAGGACCGGGCCGCCCGGAACATGGCGGATACCCGGAATAAACTCGATTTTATAAACCGGGAAATTGCCTCTGTCGATCAAAAGCGCCTGGACATGGAACAGGAACTCCGGGCGGTGGATATGAGTCTTGCGGCTAACGATGCCCACAGGCTCTATGAAGAAATCGTCCGGCGGATCAGGCGGATAGAGCGTGATCTTGCGGAAGAGGAAGAAAGGGCCGGTGATTACGCGACCCTTAAGTCCCAGTGCGAAGCTCTGCTGGGCCGGAAGCTTTCGGAACAGTTTGACGATGAAAGCGAAGCCCTGGAGGGGGAAGCAAAAAAATACCGGGACTCCGGATACGCCGCGGGAAAACGGAGGGAAGCGGCCGCCGAAACCCTGCGGGATATACGGCTGGAACTGGCGGATCTGGAACGGGGCATACTCCGGTATCCCGACGCTCCCCGGGAACTGCGTTCCGCCCTGGAGAAGGCCGGCGTCGAGGCGTTCTTTCTGGCGGAGGCGGCGGAAATCACCGATCCTTCCTGGGTGGATGCCGTGGAAGGCTGGCTCAATACCCGGCGTTTTGCGGTTCTGGTGGCTCCCGCGGATTTTCAGAAAGCCCTGGAAGTGTATGACGGCCTTCCCCGGTCCGTCGCGGGGGCTTTTATTCCCAACATAGAAAAAATGCGGGGCGCCCAGACAAAACAGGGAAGCCTTGCGGAACTGGTCAAGGCCGGGGGCTATGCCCGGACCTACGTCAACTATACCCTGGGTAAAGTGATGCGGGCGGACATCGGAACCCTTAAGCAGTACGAGTCCGCGGTAACCAGGGAATGTATGACCTACTCAAGCCACACCGCTTCCCGCATCAGGGAAGAGGTATACCGCCACCATTACCTGGGCCGTTCCGCGCTGGAGGAACGGCGGAAATTTCTTTCCGCCGCGGCGGCCCGGACGGAAGCCGAACTTGGCGAAGCGGAAAGGAGCGAACGGGAAGCGGCGGCCCGGGAAGACTGCTGCCGCCGGGTTATCCGGCAGCTCCCGAAACTCGAGAGCTTCTTTCCCGCCCTTGCCGCCGCTGTTTCCCTGAAGGGCGATTTGTCCCGCTCCAGGGAAGAGCTGGCGGCGGTGGACACACAATCCTTCCGGGAACTGGAGGCAAAACGGGGGGAGCTGGAAGAACAGCTTTCGCTGCTTAAAAAAGACAATGACCGGCTGCGGACAGATCTGGGATCGCTTAAGACCCAGTTAGAGGCTTACGACAGCGCTCTGGAAACTCATACCCGGCGGCAGGAAGAAAAGGAGGATACGGTAAAAATTTTCGGCGCCGATCATCCCCTGATGATTGCCGCCTGCGAAGCCTACGCGGAGGAAAAGCTTTCCGTCTCCAGCGCCGCGGAATTAAGCGCCACCTATGAATCAACCCTGAAAGGCTTTAAGACCCGGACCGAATCTTTGAAAAAGGAATACAACAAGCTGGTCGCCGCGTATGAACAGGAGTTCCATTACCTTTTGGGCATGGACCCCGGAGAAAACACCGAAGCGGAAACCCTGCTTAAACGGCTTGAAACATCGGAGCTTCCCGAATACCGGGAAAAAATCGCCAGGGCATATGCCGACGCGGAAAAGGAATTCAAGGAGCATTTTATTTCCCGCCTGAACGAACATATTGAAGAAGCCAGAGAAAGCTTTAAGGAGATCAACGAGATCCTCCGGACCCTGCACTTTGGCCGGGATCAGTACTGGTTCCACCTGGAAGAATTAAACGAGCGGAAGGGGCAGATTGAAGTGATCCGCCAGGCGGCAAAAATTCCTTCCCTGGACGGCGGACTCTTTTCCCAGCTGGCCGATCCGGGGGAGCGGAAGGCCATGCAGGATCTGTTTGACCGCATCCTCAATTCGCCCCTGGATTCCAAAGAACTGCGGGACATCTGCGATTACCGGACTTATTTTCATTATGACATACGGATCAAGGAGACCGACACCCTGGACGAAGCGGGTAATCCCGCGGTGTTTTCCCTCTCCCGGGTCCTTAAGGAAAAGTCCGGGGGCGAATCCCAGACTCCCTACTATGTGGCCATCGCCGCCAGCTTCTACCGCTTTTACAAAGCCCGTCCCGAAGAAACCGTCCGGCTGGTGATCTTTGACGAAGCCTTTAACCGCATGGACGATGAACGGATCGACAAGATCCTTTCGTTTTACCGGGACCTGAACCTCCAGATTATCACCTCGGTGCCGCCGGAAAAAATAGAAGCCATCGAGCCCTACATGGACCGGATCAACATCATAAGCCGCTTCGGCAGCGCCGTCAAAGTCCGCGACTGCCATGTCGACACCCTGGGTATTACGGAATGAGCTGGGAACGGAAAATTATCGAGGCCTTTACGGATCGTTATTTTGCCTCCGCCCCTTTGGGAGAAGCGGAGGAGCGGAACGCCATCCGGCTCCGTTCCGTTTCGATCTTTCCCGGTTTTGACGCCGCCCCGGCGGATGAAAAAGAATCCTACCTTGAGGCGGCGGAAGCCCTGGAAAAGAAGGGGCTGGTGAACCTGGTCTGGGAAAAGCGCGGAAAGGGTGAGCGGCTTAAAACCCTGGCCTGCGGTGATTTTGAAAAACTCTTCGAAGAAGCGGACCGCCGTTATCCCAGGGCCGAGGCGGAAGAAGTCCGGGTCCTGCTTGCGGAGAAGGCCGCGGAACTGCGGCGGCGCTTTCCCCGGGAACGGACGGCGGATGCGGAAAAGGCCCTGGAATTTCTGGACCGGTTTTCCCGCCGCTTCGGCTCCCGGGAAGTGGGCCGGGGACTGGGTTTACAGAAGGTTTCCGGTTTTGTCCGGCTTCTGGAATTCTTTTTCAGGCCCGAAGAGCTGGAAAAGATAACCACCAGGGCTTTGTCTATTCTGCTTTACCGGGATTCAAAGTACCTGGAAAGCCTTCTGGAACTTTTTGCCCCCGTCCTGGCGGGGGCGCAAAAATCCCCGGCGGAACCGGGCCCTTCAAACGAAGCGGCGAAGCAAAATTCCCCGCCGGATTTTTCCTTTCTGGAACGGTCCTATCCCGAAACGATGATTTCCGGACGGATCGCGGGTGAGTACCGGAGCGGGGCTGAACCGCTGGTAAACGCCGCCGGTTTGATTCTGGGCTTTCCCCTGGAAAGCGCGGAAGCGCTTGCCTCGGTCCGGCCCCTGGGGGAATTTTTGCCGGAAAGCCACCGGGACTCCGGGGAAAAACCCGCGCCCCTGCCTCCCGCGGTCTTAACTATAGAAAACAAGGAAACCTTTTATGCCCTGGGGAGTCCCCAAAAATACGGAACCGGCGGCAGCCTTTCCC
>JAISDG010000229.1 GCA_031265015.1 Spirochaetaceae bacterium
GAACCTACGGCAAACCTTGATTCGGCCAACGGAGAGCGGATCCTGGAACTGATGAAAAAGGTCAACAAGGAAGAGTCCACCACGTTCCTCTTTTCCACCCACGATCCCGATATCTGGAATATGGCGGATCACATCCTGTTCCTCCGGGACGGCGAAGTGGAATCGGAACGCAAGGCTTCATCTTTAGATGAAGCCCCTGTACCTTCAGGTACAGCCCCTTTACCTAAAGGTAAAACGCAATGACCTGGCGGTTGGTTTTCCGTAATATCATACGGAACAGAAAAAATACGCTCGTAATCTTTTTCCTTATTGCCCTTATCACGGCGCTTTTTTTTATCGGGAACAGCATCATAGGACAAACCAACCTGGGCCTTAAAAGAACCTATGTGGACAGCCTCACCGCCGACGTGGTGATCCAGAAGAACAGCGACATGAGCATGAACCTCTTCGGCGCCAATTCACCGGTCATCGATAATTATGTAACCATTCCGGTTCTTCCCGCCTACGAGCATATCGCCGGTCTTGTGTCCGAAGAACCCTCCGTCGAACGGTACACCAGCCAGGTTTCGGGCCGGGCCTTTCTGGAACTGCCGGAAATAAGTGATGACGACGAACCGGTACTGCTCTGCGGGGCGGATCCGGAAAGCTACTTCGACTGTTTCCCCGGCATCATCGTGGAAGAAGGCCGTTCCCTTGAACCGGGGGAATACGGGGGAATGCTTACCGGAGAGCGGGTGGACAAAATTGAAAAGGAAACGGGGGTACGTCCCGCTATCGGTACGCCCCTGGTCTTTACCTCCGCGGGATATATCGGCTTTAAAATCCGGGAGGTTCCCCTGGTGGGAATCTACCGTTATGAACATCCCGGCCAGTTCATGGACGAAATTGTTATCGCCGATCCCCAGACGGTACGGGTACTCCTTTCCGTTCAGGTAGCCACCGCTCCCGCCGAAGAAGAAGACAGCCCGGAAATTCCGGGGACGGATATGGGCGCGCTTTTCGGTCAGACAGAGGGGGCTGCCGGCGTTTATGACGACTATAGCGGCGAGGAATTTTCCCCCGAGAATCTGAATAAATTTCTTGCCGGTTCCGGCGGTGAAGAAGAAACGGAATCCAGCGGCGGCGACTGGAATTTTGTTCTGCTCCGCCTTAAACAGGGTGTTTCGCCGGCCCTCTTTATTAAAACCTTCAATAAAAAACTTGCCTCCTTCGGCGTATACGCCGCCGGGTGGAGGACCGCCGCGGGAACCTCGGCCATCATGATGCTGCTGGTCCAAACCTTTTTTAACATCGGCGGGTTTCTGGTCAGCGTTGCGGGGGTTATCGTGGTGGTAAACATCCTCCTTATTTCCGTCTTCCGCCGTACCAGGGAAATCGGCACCCTCAGGGCCATCGGCGCGTCCGACTCCTGCATCCGTTTCCTTATCATGGGTGAAAACTGTTTTATTGCCTTTCTTGCCGGCATTGCCGGCGTTGCCGCGGGGGTTCTGTTCCTTTACGCGGTCAATTCTATGAACATCCCGATCCCCAACGATCTGGTCGCTTCCCTTCTGGGAGGGAACATTCTCCACATCACCTTCCTTCCCCTCACGGCGTTCATTTCTTTTTGCATCGCCCTTTTTCTGGGAGCCGCCGCATCAATCTATCCCGTGGAAACGGCGGTTAGAATCGATCCCATTACGGCGGTACGGCAGGGATGAAATTTCCGGTGTTTATCAAAATATCCTTGCAGTACCTCTGGCGTTACCGGCGGCGTTACCTCTTCCTGTTTTTGGCCCTGGGCTTTGGTTTCGGGGTTGTCATGGTGATAAGTTCCCTGAAAGACGGCATGAAGGAAAACCTCTATCTTTCCGCCCAGTCCCATTATGCCGGAGATGTGGTGGCCATGGGGTATGAACCGGGCAAAGGAATAAACCACCACCTTACCCAAGCGGAAATGGACGCGGTTTTTACCGCGGCGGAAAAGCTAAACATCGATTCCGCAGCCACAGTGGTCCGGACCACCCTTATGGGAAGAGATGAAGGATCGATTTATTTTAACGGAAACGCCGCCTCCCTCAAGTACATTGTGGGGGTCGACTGGAACCGGGAAACGGAGTACTTTGCAAAGCTTTCCTACGTCGAAGCGCCCGTTCGTCTGGACGAGGGCTCCGTTCTGCTTTCCGCCCCCATCGCCCGGGAGCTGGGAGCCCGGGAGGGGGACAGTGTCATCCTGGAAACCTATACGGTTACCGACCAGAGAAATACGGGAAATTTTATCGTGGCGGGCATTGTAGAGGACTCCAGTTTTTTCGGATACTACAAAGTATACATGGCGCGGATCGCTTTAAACCGGCTTATCGGTTTTGCGGATAGCGATTGTTCACTGATCGGTTTTTTCCTGAAGGACAGGGGCCGGGCGGAACCGGCGCGGATCGAACTGTACGGCGAACTGGGCAGGATAATACAGACGGGCCCCCTGGTACATGACCGGGCCGCCTACAATGATGAAACCAATAAAACCGAACCGGGCATTACAACTTTTTTACTTACCCTCCCGGTATACCTTTCGGAAGTGGCCCGGCTCATGGATGCCATAGACATGGCTTCCTATGTACTCTACACCATGATGCTGGCAATCATTATGGTCAGCGCCGGGGTTACCTGCAGGCTTATCCTCCACGAACGGACCAGGGAAACCGGAACTATGCGGGCCATCGGTTTTTACGAATCCGATGTGCGGCTTATTTTTAAGCTGGAAATTTTCTGTCTGGCTCTTTTTTCCATGGCCGCCGGATTTTTCCTGGCCGTCGTTATCAACAAACTCCTTTCCCATACATCTTTCAGCTGGTTTCCCGGCTTTGAAGTATTTATGCAAAACGGCAGGCTTAGCGCCCTGTATCTGCCCGGGACTATTGCTATAAATGTGCTGGCGGTGTATTGTATGCTTGCATTGGCCGTCCAGGGCCCTGTATTCCGCAATTCCAGAAATCCCCTGCCCGAAATGCTTTCAGGAGGTGCCATGTGAAGTTTTTTCCCTTAAAAAACAAACCGCTTGTTCCCGTTATGCTTTTTCTGATTACCCCTTTGTGGGGAATCAGCGACATGGATCTGCTCCGCCAGGCGGACAGGCTTGCCAGTTATATGGATACGGATTTTTCCGCGGAATACACGATTATCCAGGAAAAACCCGGACAGAGCCGGACCAAAACGGTGGCGGGGGTTTTCCGCAGGGATTCAAAAGAAACCTACGTTATCGTCATCATGGAACCCAGAATCAGCAAGGGGCAGGGCTATTTAAAACAGGGAAAAACCCTGTGGTTTTACGATCCCGACAGTAAACGCTTTAATTCAAGTTCCAGCCAGGAACGGTTTCAAAACACCAACGCCCGAAATTCCGACTTTACCCGCTCAACCCTGGCGGAAGACTACCGGGTTATCTCCGGAACCAACGCCGCCCTCGGCAGCCTCAAATGCAGGCTTGTGTCCCTGGAAGCGGTCAATAACGACATGACCTATCCCAAAATGAAGATATGGATCAGCGAAGACGGCCTGGTCCGCAAAACCGAGGATTACAGCCTTTCGGGCCAGCTTCTGCGGACTTCCGCCATCACCGATTACTACCGCATAGGCAGCCGTTACGTGCCAAAGCAGATACTTCTTGTGGACGCCCTGCGGGGTTCAACCATTAACGGAGCCTTTGTCAACGAGCGGACCCAGATAACCATTGCCAAGCCTTCTTTCAAGAAGGTGACCGATTCGGTTTTTTCAAAAACCTTTCTGGAGACGGTTAACCGGTAACGCATCATAGGTGAATGTTCAAAGAAAGTACCGGTATTCGTGAAAAGAAAACTGTGCCTTTTTCTCCTTCTTATCCTCGTCCTGAACTTTTCCCTGCAGGCCCAGGAAGAGGAACAATGGAGAAACTGGGATATTGATTCCATGTTTAACGATCCCCCGGAAAAGGGTCCGGAGACCCCGGACGAATTCACGGAACCGGAAGAGGAACCCATTACCCTGCGGGACAAGGTAGTTCTGACAGCGTCCTATGAGTTTTCAGCGGGCTTTGCCCCGGGCTGGGACGAAGCGCCCTGGTACGGCGATGATAAAGAGTTCAGTTATGTGTTGGGGGCAAAAATGGAGGCCCTCCTCAGTATGGACTTCCAGTTATCGGAAAACCTGCAGGTATGGAACGCTTTTTCCTTTTCGGTTCCGGACAAGAGCGTCTTTACCGTCAAGGAATTTTACTTTGATTATACCCTCAATAAAATTGTTTTTATCCGGGCGGGAATGTACGAAACGGGCTGGGGAATATCGCCGTATTTTCCCTTTACCAATCTGCTTGCCCGGATCCCCGATGGTTCTTCCGGCGGACAGTCGTATATTGGGAAAGTAGACATCCCTATCGGCATAGGGGGCCTGCAGCTTTTGGGCATGACCCGGGAAGGTTTTATGGCCAATTCTTCTTCCCCCTCGTTTGATGAAATTGCCTATGGCATGAAATACAACCTGGCTTTTCCGGGGGCGGATATCGATGCGGGAGTGTTTTACCATCGAGAAATGCCCCTGCGTTTTTTCATGTCCCTCAAAACAACCCTGGGAAATACGGAAGTATACGCCGAAGGGCTGGCGGTAACGCCCCATGAAACCTGGGAAAAGGTACTGTTTTCCGCCAACGCCGGTTTTGTCAGGGATTTCTTCAGGGGTAAGCTGACCGCCAGCGGCGAAGTCTTTTATAACGGGGAAGGGGAAACGGCTTGGTGGCGGACAAAAACAGACATAAAAGACGAAGAAGCGGTGACCATGATAGGGGGGCTTAATACCGCCCTGGGCCTTATCTTCCGTCCCGGTATTATCGGGATGAGGATCTTCTGCCAGGCCCTCTATTCCTTTGGAGAAGAGTCCGCCCAGCTGGTTCCGGGAATCAGCGTTAAACCGGGTAATCTGGTTACCGCCTCCCTGATGGTTCCCATGGCCCTGGGGAGCCGGAGCAATAAAGGATATTACCGTCATAACGCGGATAAAAATAACCGGCCTTTCAGCATCATGCTGGTGATCACCTTCGGCGGTTCTTTCAGGTACAGCATATAATGACGGCCATAGCGGTTATCGGCACAGGGTATGTGGGACTTGTCTCGGGTTCGTGCCTCGCGGACTTTGGAAACTTTGTTACCTGCGTGGACAACAATGCCGAAAAAATAGCGTCCCTGGAACGGGGAATTATTCCCATCTATGAACCGGGGCTGGAAGCGGTGGTGGAGCGGAACGTCAGGGCGGGGAGGCTTTCCTTTACCACGGGTTTTGCCGAAGCGGTAAAAAAGAGCACTGCGGTATTTATTGCCGTCGGCACTCCCCCGGCGGAAGACGGCGGCGCCGACTTACGATATGTCGAGGATGCGGCCCGGGGTATAGGCCGGGCTATGGAAAACTATACCGTCATCGTCGACAAAAGCACCGTTCCGGTAGGGACCGCCCGGAAGGTAAGACGCTGGGTGGAAGAAGAGCTTACCCTCCGGAGCGCGTCCGTCCCCTTTGACGTGGTTTCCAATCCCGAATTCCTTCGGGAAGGGACGGCGGTCTACGACTTTACCCACCCCGACAGAGTGGTGATAGGCAGTGAAAGCGAAAAAGCCCGGGACTTAATGAAGGAAGTGTACCGTTCCCTGTATCTTAACGAAACTCCCTATATTGAAACAAACCTTGAATCCGCGGAAATGATAAAATACGCCAGCAACGCCTTTCTGGCGCTTAAAATTACCTTTATCAACGAGGTGGCAAACCTCTGTGAAAAAATAGGCGCCGATGTTCAGGACGTGGCCAAAGCCATGGGCAGGGACGGCCGTATCGGGGGCAAGTTCCTCCATCCCGGACCAGGCTACGGCGGTTCATGTTTTCCCAAGGATACCCGGGCCATGGCAAAAACAGGCAGAGATTACGGTTCGCCCGTAAGCCTGGTGGAAGCGGCCATCGCGGCCAATGAACGGCAAAAACA
>JAISDG010000108.1 GCA_031265015.1 Spirochaetaceae bacterium
GCCCCGGATGGCAAAATCAAAGGCAAGGATTTTCATATCGATTCCGAAACCTACCGAGGGAAGGGCTTCCGCTATTCCCGCCCGGAGGCGGAGGATCTTAAGCAGGGTAATCTCCGCTCCCAGGCTCAGGTTAAGGATGGGATTCCGGGGGATCAATGAAAAAAGATCCAGAAAATCCCGGTAATCCAGCATGACGATGAAATCGGAAATATACCGGTCAAGAAAATCACTCCGTATCCGGTACAGCACGCCGAAGGCCAGCCGGGGCTGAACCACGGCGTAGGATTGATTCCCGCTGCTGCCGAAATCCGAGAACTCCGCGTAACTGGTTACCAGCGCGGGAGAAAAAACATCGTACCCCGCCAGCGCAAAGGTCAGCGTACCGTTAAATGTATACTTCACCCCCAGATCAAGCCCAAGGCCAAACTGGGTTGAGTAAGGATACGAGGAAACATCCTCAAACATGGCGGTAACGTCAAAGATCGAGGCTTCAAGATTAAGCGTTCCCCGGTAAAAACCCTTTCCCAGAAAACCGGCGTCCAGGACATGGGCATCCCGCTCCAGGACGCGGAACGAATATCCCCCTACCAGAAAGATCTCTTCCGCCGCTACGGGCCGGATCCTGGAGGAAGCAACCCGGGCGTCCGCGGTGGTACGGTTAAATACTCCAAAGCCAAAACCCTGGTTAACCAGACCCAGGGCGATGGGCCCGCCAATATCAAAACCCGCGGCAAATCCGCCGGGACCTACCAGGGGGGAAATGTCCAGATCGCCGGAATGGTTTATGGCCAGGTCCAGCAGTTCAAAGACAGGACCATACAGGCTGATGGTCAGTTCCGCCGCGCTGAATTCTTTTTCCAGCCCCGCAAAGGAAGCGGGGTTGGAAAAAATCGCCGAAAAGTCATCCCCCTGGGCGGCATGGATACCTCCGAATCCGCCGGCCCTGGCGGAGGGCATAACAAAGGGTTTCAGTTTTTCCGCATCCGCGGAAACCGCGGAAAACAGAAGGGCCGCGGAAAAAATTATCGGAAACCAGCGCTTGTTTTTGTTCATGCCGCCAAGTTCAGGTTATCCAACAGGTCCCCAAGAAACCCGCCGCCGGTATACCGGCTTTTGGAAGACTGGGCCATGGCCTTGATCACGGCAAGATTTCCTGTTCCGGGTCCGGACGGAACACTGTCGATATACCCGGCTGCATCTCCCGTCTGCCGGGCCTCCGCCGCCAGAAGCACCATGGCCGCAATGGCAAGATCCGCGGGATCCAGCCCGTCATAATCGGTGGAAACGGTAGAGTTGGGCAAAATAGCCCGCAGGGCAGCGCCGGTATCCGCAAGGTTCTGCATGTCTCCCACGGCGTCGATCATAACGGACCTGCTGGTAGCGCTGTCCATGCTTCCCGAAGCTACATCGGAAATATTTTTTAGCAGCGAGTTGGCTATGTCCGCCGCGTTGGCCGCGGCCCGGAGGGCGGCGGCCTGCATCGCGGGATCGGATTTTTTGTCCGACCCGGCGATACCTTTCAGGACTTCCAGGGACATACCGGGATTGTTCTCCGACAGCCGGATTAATTCCTCGACATTGCCGGGGGTAACTTCGGGGATCAGCGACCCGGGATCCCGCTGGGCCCACTCCGCCAGGGAATGGGTAAAAAAATCACTGCACGACAGGGGAAACCAGAGGAAAGGCAGGAAAAAGAGGATCCGTTTTATTTTCATGTTTGTTCTCCCCGGTTACTATACACTATCTCTCCCCACGCGTCAAAATCACTCTGTTTCACTCCGGTCCGCGGCAGGGCCCGCCCTATCCGGCACCGGAAGGAGCTTCCCGTTTTCGGAATCTCCCCCGCCCTTTCGGCAGAAACGAGGAGCCTTATATAATTATCGGTCAGCGCGGGAAAAAACAGGGGAAAATGATCGTTCCGGGGGGGATTTTCCGCCACCGCGTCCACGGTCTTTCCCTGCCAGCGCCGTATATAGGCCGCCCCGGCCTCGAGGGAGAGATCCCGGAGCCTCTCCAGCCGTTTTTTCGCGATGTCCCGGCCAACCTGATCCTTCATGCCCGCGGCGGGGGTTCCGGGCCGTTTTGAATAGGGAAAACCGTGGATAAAAGCAAAGTCCGCCTGCCTGCAGAGCCCGGCGGTTTTTTCAAAATCATCGCCGGTTTCCCCGGGAAACCCGGCGATGATATCGCAGCCCAAAAAGGGATCGTTTTTCAGGGCCCTGATGCGTTCGGCGGTTTGCAGGATATCCTTCCCCGTATAGGGCCTTCCCATCGCGGCAAGAATCCGGTCGCTTCCCGACTGGACGGAAAGATGAAAATGAGGCCGGATTCTGGGGTGGGAGAGGATCGAAAAAAAACCGGAATCCTTCAAAAACGCCCCCTCCGGTTCAATGGACGAAAGCCGCAGGGCTATCCGCCCGGTCTTGTCCAGAAGAATGCCGAGCAGTTCCGGCAGGGCGCCGGAAGAAGCCGGATCCGAGTACTGGCATATATTAACCCCCGTTAAAACCGCCTCGGAGATCCCCGCTTCTTCCAGGGCCTGAAGCCTCCTCACCAGTTCCGGAGCTTCCAGGCTGACGCTTCCGCCCCGGGCCAGGGGAACGCGGCAATAGGCGCAGCGCCGGTCGCAGCCGTCCTGGATTTTTAAAAAAGCCCGGGAATGGAACAAAAAATTCCGGGGGTTAAAACGAAAGGGCCCGGCGGCCGCGGAAGTATCCGCCCTTACCGGGCCGAAAGATCCGGCGGCGAAGGCCGCGGAATCCTCCGGACCGGAGCACCAGCGGGCAAGCAGTTCCGGCGCCGTTCCGCCGGACCGGACCATAAACCGGGGCAAATCCAGCAGCCTGTCCTTGACCCTTCCGGGGACCACAAAAAGAGATCCCGCCGTATTCGCGGCCAGGGAACACAGTTCCGCCCGGTTAAGCTGGGCATAGCAGCCGGTAACCACCACGGTCCCGCCGGTATGGAGGAACAGCCTGATAATACGCCGGGCTTTCTGTTCCGCCCTGGAAGTAACCGTACAGGTATTGACGATAAGCAGTTCCGGTCCCCCCGGAACACCGGCGGCGGAACTCCCGTTCCAGGGAAAGACGACAAAGCCTTCTTCCCGGAAGGCCGCCGCGACCGCCTCCGTTTCAAGCTGGTTAAGCTTGCAGCCCAGGGTATAAAAAGAAACGGTCCGGGGGGGAAATTCCATACTCCAGCGGCGGGTACTCAGCGGCCGGAAAGATCCGCCCGGACCCGCTCCAGCCCCCGCCGGGCGTCCGCCAGCTGGGAATTCAGGGACAGGGCTTTTTCATAGGCGCTCACCGCTTCCCGGATCTCCCCGGCATTTTCCCTGGCATAGGCCAGCCGGAACCACCATTCGGCATTGGCGGGCATATAGTACACCGCGGTGGAAAGGGCAATATCCGCCCGGCGGAACCGGCCCTGGCGGATAAAGATCTCCCCGATGTAGTAATACACTATGTTGATCCGCGCTCCCTGGGGCGCAAGGTTCACATATTCCTGAAAGTACTGGAGCGCCTCGTTGTTCCGGCCCTGAAAATAGTATACCTCCCCCAGGGATTCGATAATCCGGGGATCGTAGCGGCTGATATTTCTGCCCGCCAGGGCATAGGTTCTGCCCTCCTCGTAGCGGCCCAGACTAACCAGGCTCCAGCACAGCACCACATGGGATTCAAGGTTATTGGGACTGGCGGAGATTTCCGCCTTGCAGATCCGCGCCGCTTCTTCATAATTACCCTTCCGGTATTCCTGGAGGGCCCGCTGCTGGGCCGCCGCGGGAAGCACAGACCGCAGGAATAAAAGAAGCAGCACGCTCCGCGGGAACCTGCGAAAAAAGGGCCTCCCCGGACCGGCCGGGGTAAAAAAGAACCCATTCTTCATTCAGGATATTTTTTCTCCGTCATAATGCAGCGCCCCGTAAAATGACAGCCCGTCTCCATGGTGATTTCCGGGGCGGTGACGTTTCCCGTCAGCTTTCCGGTAATGGCCACTTCAACTTTTTCGCCGGCGGTGACATTCCCCTTTACCGTTCCCAGGATAATGACTTTGGACGCCCGGATGTTCGCTTCCACCACCGCCATTTCGTCTATCATCAAAAGACTGCTGGCCTGGATCTCGCCGGAAACTTTTCCCTGGATTAAAAAAGGCTTTTCAAAACGCAGGGTGCCGGAAAATTCAATGTCCGGCGATAAAATCGTATCAAAATCTTCAAGTTCCAGGGCGTCGTTATGCACATCAGTCATGGTTTTACTGTACCGGACTATTCACTATTCGTCAATTAAGGGGTATGCTTTATACCAAGACAGCACGTAAAAGGAGCATAGAATGGATTTCGTAAAGGAAATGAAGGCAAAGGCCAAATCCCTCCGTAAAAGGCTGGTTCTTCCCGAAGGAACGGAAAGCCGGACCGTTAAAGCCGCCCGGATTCTTGCGGACGACCAGCTTGCCGCGGCGGTGGTTCTTTTGGGTAAAGAGGCGGCTGTCCGGGAAACGGCGGCGAAGGAAGGAGTACAGCTTGAGGGAATCACGCTGATCGATCCTGCCGTATCCGCGGACAGGGACGCCTATGCGGCCGAATTCTACGAACTCCGTAAACATAAAGGCATGACCCCCGAACAGGCAAAAGCCGACATCGCCGATCCCCTGCGCTGGGGGGCTATGATGGTTCATCTGGACGCGGCGGACGCGATGGTGGCCGGCGCGGAAAACACCACCGGCGACGTACTCCGGGCGGGCCTGACAATCATCGGTACCTGGAAGGGCCTTAAAACCGCATCCTCCTGCTTTGTGATGACCGGCATGGACAGATCCTGGGGCATAGAAGGATCCCTTATTTTTTCCGACTGTGCGGTGGTTCCCGACCCGACCGCGGAACAGTTGTCGGATATAGCCGAAAGCGCCGCCATGTCCTGCCGGGAATTTCTGGGCGCCGAACCGGTGGTGGCCCTGATGTCCTTTTCCACCAAGGGTTCCGCCAAGCATGACGATGTAACCAAGGTCCGGCAGGCTGTGGAAATCCTTAAAAACAAAAACCCCGGTTTCCTTTTTGACGGCGAGCTTCAGGCCGACGCCGCGCTGGTTCCTTCGGTGACCGATAAAAAAGCGCCGGGAAGTCCCGTCAGGGGAAAGGTCAATACCCTGGTCTTTCCCGATTTGGGAGCGGGAAATATCGGCTATAAGCTTGTTCAGCGCCTGGGCAAAGCGGACGCCTTCGGACCTTTCCTTCAGGGATTCGCAAAACCCGTCAGCGACCTCTCCAGGGGGGCGTCGGTGGAAGACATCGTGGTTACCTGCGCCGTTACCCTTTCCCGGGTCAAGTGATTTTGTACGGAGAACCGTGAAAAAGATGTCCGCGGCTTTCCCCTTTCGATTACTCCGGACCCCGGGGCCGCGCCGGGTCAGAGCTGCCCATGCAGTCATCCCCTAGTTTTTACCGGCAGGCGGCCTTTAAGCGGAGCGCCCAGGAGGGAGAAAAAAAGCTGCGGGAGGCCGTGGCCGCGGGAACCGCGGGAGATTATCCCGGGGCCGTGGCGATTCTGGAAGAAATTATCTCGGGATACGAAGGTCCCGGGGAAGCGTTTTTGTATCTGGGCAGGGCCTTTCATTCCCTTCACAACTATTCCCGGGCCCTGGCCGCTTTTAACGACTATATCGTCCTAAAACCCCGGTCGCCGGAGGGTTATCTTTTTGCGGGCCGTACCTGCATGGTACTGGGCTTTTATTCCCGGGCGGTTCATTATCTGGAAAAAGCCCTAGGCAGGGACAAACGCAACGGCGATAGTATGGCCCTTCTGGGAACGGCCCTGCTCAAGGCCCGTCACTCCCGGGCAGCGGTGGAAATGCTACAGCGGGCGGTAGAAACGGCCCCGGAGAACAAACGGATATACCGGGCCTACCTGAACGCCCTTTTTATCCGGGCCGTCCGGGTCTGCCGGGCGGAAGATTATCCCCTGGGGATACAGATGCTCCGCTTTGTACTGGAAAACGGCCGGGACGGGCCCCTCCTCCGGCTGGAACTGGGCCGGGCCGCCCGGGAACTGGGGTTCCTGGAAGAAGCCGCGGAACATTATACCCAGGCCCTTGAATTCTCCCCCGGCGATCCGATGATCCGCTGGTACCGCGCGTCGGTATACATGGAACTGGAACGAAAAACCGAAGCTATCGGGGATCTGTCGGTTATCCGGTCCCAGGGCGTCCAGCTGCCGGATCTGCCCTGGAACAGTGCCCTGGTGGACCGGTTTATGATCAGCTCTCTGATGGAAGAAGGCCAGTGGCGGCGGGCCGCGGACGCCTGCCGGGACTGGCTTAAAAAGCGGGACCCGGAACCGGGCATCCACGCCATGTACGCCGAAGCCCAGCGGAATTTGAAAAACTATCCCGCAGCGAAAAACCATCTGTACCGGGCGCTGGAAGAGGATAAGGAAAGCCTTCCGCTGTGGTACGCGCTGATCCTGACCGCCTGGGAGGGGGGGGACCTTAAAACCCTCAAAAAAGCCCTGTATTCCGCGAAAAACCTCGGCGGCGAAAAAGACATCCTTTCCCGGTTTTCAATCCTCTGCGAGTCCGAAACTTCTTCCGATCCCCGGCGGGTTATGACATTACTCCAAAAGGCCATTCACACCATGGGACCCGAACCAGAACTGATGTACGCACTGGGCAAGATATACCTGGAAACCGGCCTTCTGGACGAGGCGGAAAGCTGGTTTACCAAAACCCTGACGGTGCAGAAAAGCCATGAAAAAGCCTTTCTGGGCCTTATTGCCGCCAGGGAAGCTCTGTTTGAGGAGGGAAAAACCGGTTTGGGCAAGGCCCTGGGCCGGTCCTACCGGGAGTACCTGGAAAAATGGCCCGACAACCGGTCTATCCGCCGGGACGAAGCCCTGTTTCTGGTCAAAACCTGCGCATACGAACAGGCGGCAAAGAAGCTGGAAACCCTTCTCGCCTGGGATCCCGCCAATCCCGGCCTCCGCCGGATTCTGGCCTATTCCTACCGCAAGCTGGGCAAATACCGTTCCGCGGCGGTGTACCTCCGGACCCTGCTCAAAGAACGGCCCCGGGACATCAAGCTGCTGCTGGAATACTCCGGCTGCATCGAGCGTTCCGGCGGGGCCTGGTACGCCAGGGCTATTCTGGAAAAAGCCGCCGCCTATTTTACTTCTTCCTCCGAAATTCCTACCGCCCTGGGACTTCTTTTTTACCGGGAAGGGAATCTGGAAAAAGCCTTCGGCTGTCTTCTGAATGCCGCCGAGCGGAACCCCGGAGACCCCCGGCCTTTCCGCTGGATGTCCGTCGTGTCCCAAAAAAAGGGAGACAAACCGGGCGCGGAACGGTACAACCGGGAATACCAGCGAATTTTACGGAATTCCGCCGAAAAAAAGAAAAAAACCCAAAAATAAGCCCGCTCCCGAAACCCCGGCACGGACAAGAGCCGGCGGCCTGTCAATGAACCTCCCCGGCTCCCCCGCGCAAGCGGGCTCCTGGCTATTAAACCCCACTGCGAATAAAAACAATTTTCCGCCGATTACCCTTGCTGAAAACCCGTAAATGCCGTAAACTACAAGGTATAATTAAGATTTGTGTCAAAATTGCAGGAGGAATATATGGCAAAAAAAAATACCGCGGCAGCAAATACACCCAAGGTAATAAGCCTTTTTGATGCATACGCCAGTGATCAGCTGCCCAAGGACCAGGGATACATCGTTTCTTCTTTTATCAACAGCAACACCGGATATTCGATCTACGAGATCATCTCGTATTCCGGCGTCAAGGCAATTTATCCCGACAGCGGCGGACTTACCTTCCAGTCCCAGGGCCGGAAGCTTCACGTCCTTATCGAACCCGCTTCCTATCCGAATAAAAGCATTGAACCCTACCTTCGTGAAAAGGCGGATCAGATTCCCCTGCGGTTCAAGGAACTGAACAAAATTACCGCCAAGAATCAGTCTACCATCTACTTTTCAAAAAAGCCCGTCGAATCCCTTTCTTCATTTACCGTTTCCAGGCCCGTAGGATTCAACGTTTCTTTTGTGTTCTACAACAAACCGGATATTTATGAAACCCTGGGTAAATTCTTCGAACAGTCCTTTACCAACGACGCGGGACTTCCCATGTCGGATGCCAGAAAAGGCGCCGGGGAAATAGCCTCCATTGTCAAAAAAAGCATGAACTTTCAGGGCATATACGAAGATTAACAAAAAAGGCTGCCGGAAAATCCGGCAGCCTTTTTTGTTGGTAACAGCAAGCGGCCGCGATTAGTTCCGCTCCAGTTCCGCCTGGGCCACCGCCAGGAGGGCAATGGGTACCGAATAGGGAGAGCAGGACACATAGTTAAGGCCCGCGTCCATGCAGAACCGTACGTTGGCGGGATTGGCGCCGTGTTCGCCGCAGAGACCGCAGACCAGGTCGGGCCGGGTCAGCCGGCCCCGTTCGGTAGCCAGAGCGATAAGTTCCATAACCCGGGAGTCCAGGGTACTGAAGGGATTCCCCACAATCAGATCAAACAGGGTATAATCGGGCATAAAAGCGGTAAAGTCATCCCGGGAAATCCCCAGGGTGGTCTGGGTAAGATCGTTGGTACCGAAACTAAAGAAACGTCCGTACTTGGCAATCTCTCCCGCCCCCAGGGCCGCCGCGGGCAGCTCGATCATCGTGCCGATCTGGTATTCCAGGGGCCTGGCCTTTTTCTGATTCCGCAGTTCTTCTTCTATGTCCACAATGCCGGTATAGCTGGAACCTTCTATCTTTTTGCCGTAGGCGATAAGCTTGAGTTCCGAAGCGTTCATTACAATAGGAATCATAATTTCCGGCCGGGCGTCGATCTTTTCGGAACGCAGTTTATAGGCGGCCTCAAAAATGGCCCGTACCTGCATCGCGTAAATTTCCGGATACGATACGGCAATACGGCAGCCCCGGTGACCCAGCATGGGGTTAAACTCATGAAGGGCTTCCACGCCGGCAACGATCTCCGCTTTGGAGATCTTGACTTTCCTGACCTTCTGCATGTGGTTGATAAGGCTCTGGATTTCGTCGTCGTTATGGGGCATAAATTCATGGAGGGGCGAATCCAGCAGCCGGATAGTCACTTCTTTGCCCGCCATCACTTTCAGGATTCCGTAGAAGTCATCCCGCTGCATCACCTGCAGTTTTGCCAGCGCCCTGGCCCGGTCCTTGGGATCCGTGGAAAGAAGCATTTCCCGGAAAACATTGATCCGCTCCGCCTGAAAGAACATGTGTTCGGTACGGCAGAGCCCCACGCCATCGGCGCCAAAGCTAAGAGCCAGCGCCGCGTCCCGGGGGGTATCGGCATTACAGCGGACATGGAACTTTTTAAGAAAGCCCTTGGAAAGCGCGATAAAGTCCATCAGTCCCGATTCTTTGGGGTCGGGTTCGATAAGCCTGGCGGTTCCGAGATATACGTTTGATTCGCCGTAAAACGGTACGTTCAGGGTAATATAATCCCCTTCCTTAAAGGTCAGGTTTCCCAGGACGGCGGTTTTTCCCTTGATCTTCATGCCCAGGGCAACCAGGGACACCTTGCCGTACTGCCGGGCCACCACCGAAGCGTGGGCGGAATAACCCCCCTCCGCGGTCAGTACCCCGGTACTTACCTCGATGGCCTTAACATCCTCGGCAAAAGAGGATTCCACCACCAGGACAAACCGGGTGTCTTCCCCTTTCTGCTGGGCTACCTTCAGGGCTTCCAGCAGGCCGTCGGTACTGAAGTAAGCCCGCCCGATAGCCGCCCCCGGCGCGCCGGCGATACCTCCCTTCCAGCCCTTAAGTTCTTTGATAGTGGAAGGATCAATCACCGGATGAAGAATTTCATTCAGCCGCAGGGGCTCTATGGATTTAATCACCGCCGCGTTATCGATAATTTTCCGCTTTGCCAAATCCAGAAGCAGCTTGATATCCGCCTGGGTTGATTTCTGATCCACCAGCCGCTGTTCAATAAGCCAGAGCTTGCCGTTTTCTACGGTAAAACGGATCTGCCGGATTTCCTTGAATCTGTCTTCCAGGGTCCAGGCAATACGCTGGAGCTCCTTAAGGTAGGCCGCTCCGATTTTTTCAATGGGCTGGCCGGAAGCGCCGCCCTCATTGAACTTTTGCCGGAAAAAGCTGCCCTGAAGGGTCTTTTCGCCGGTAACCACGTTACGGCTAAAATACGCGCCGGAACATGAATCTTTGCCGTAATTCCCATACACCATGGGGGAGATCATCAAAGCGGTATCGTTGTCGTTCTGATCATCCATCTGGAACATCTTGGAAATCTCGCTTAAGGTAATCAGGATCTGCTCTTCGGCGGAGTCAAAGAAGCCCTGGGGAAAATACCTGGCATAATAATCCATGTAGAATTCCGCGCTCTTGTCTATCTTGACGGGTTTTTCCTCTTTTTTAAGCTCGTTGGAAGGACCGGTAATACCCAGCGCCCTGTCCAAAAGTCCCAGCTGACCGGCAAGCTCCGCCTGCAGTTTGGAATTGGCTTCCAGCTCTTTGATCCGCTCTTCAATCTTAAGCATGCCCCGGACCAGGAAGAGCACTTCGTGGGCGGCAAAATCCTTGCCGACCCAGTTGGCAAAGCCCCCGATAGTGGGCTTGGCAAGGCCGAAGTTATGCAGGGCGGGATAGTTGGTTATCACCAGGTTCGAGGAAATAACTACCTTAAGGAGCATGGGATTATCCGGATCTCCAAAGCCCTTTCCCACAATAGATGCGACCTTGTTAAGCAGGGCAAGGACATCCTTTTTTACCGCCCTGGGATCGATTTCCGAAGCCAGGGTGGTATCGATAATAAAGCCCGGCAGAATGGGAAACTTAAGCTCCGCAAATTCATTGGCCTGGCGGCCCCGGATACCCAGTAATTCCGGAGCGACACTCCCGGGGATGACCTCTTTCTGGCTGAAAAAATGCATTCTTTTATCCATAACTTTTTCCTTTAGAAAAGCTTCAGTACGTTATTGACCGGACCATGGAGAAAGGCTTCAAACTGATGACTTGCCCCCTGGGACAGGTAGCGCTGTAGTTTTGCCACATCCTTGATCTCGTTCCCCGCCACAGCAAATTCAATGGCGCTGCCGTGCTTGACCTTACCCCATTTAAAAAGGGAGTTAATGTCAAGTATCCGTTCACCTTCGTAATAGATATACACCGTGAGGTCGGGATGGGCGGCGTTATAGCTGGCTACAATCCGCTTCCAGGCCTCCACATTTCCGTTATGGAACAATTCGTTCTGAACCACCACCGCGTACCGGGGGGTCATCTTGACCGGACCGGTGGGCGCCGCGGCCGGCGGAGCCGCGGCGGTAACCACCGGCGGAGCCACCCGCTGGGCTTCCTGGACCGGCCTGGCGGCCGCCCTGCCCGTCCGGGCGGAAGCGGTTTTTTTTGCCGCCTTCGGCGCTCTGGGAGCCCTCGCCGCACCGGGAGCTTTTGGCAGGGCTTTCTGCTTAAGCGGCTTTGCCGTAAAACCGCCCTTTAAAAGGGCCGCCGGAGCCTTGACCTTGGCGCCTTCAAAAAGGCTTATGGCCAATTCCGCGGCTTTCCGGCAGTTGTCGTCCGCGGGGGCGCCTCCCCGGCCGGCATAAACCACCAGGAGTTCCTGTTTACGCAGGGAACCGAAGGCAGCCAATTCCTCGGCAATTTTGGGATTCGCCACCAGAAGTCCCAGCTCCGGATGGTGGTAGGCCACGATAAGGTCAACGCCTTTCCATTTCTCAAATTCCCCGCTCAGGGAAGAAAGATCCGCCGCCACCGAAGCCAGATTGGCGGAAACGGCCTTATATCCCATTTTATCAACCAGCAATATGCTTAAGACCAGGCCGGCCCGGTCGCCGGACATTTCTTCGTCATCGGACTGGTACAGCAGATCCGCCAGATTGACGCTGCCGGCGTTTTCCATGATAGCGATAGTTCTTTTTATGTGCCGGACCGCGGAATTAAAACCGGATCTGGTGGACAGAACTTCCAGGTTTGTTACATCTTTTGCCATACATTCCTCCTAGAAAAAACGCCTGACCACTTCAAAGAAGTGGTCAGGCGTTTCGGTTCTTAGCCTAACCGAAGTTTCGGATCAAAGCTCTTTTAACGAATCCCCGCCGGAACTGCGGGCCTTACGGGCGCCCCGGGGCTTTACCGCCGCAGCGGAACCGGCGCTTTTCCGCCCTCTGCCCCGCTTGGGAGCCTCCAGGGCGGGGGTCTGGGTTGTGGCCGCGGCATCGCCGGAATTCAGCATATCCAGATATGCCTGACCCCCGGCGGAAGAAGCTTTGACTTCCTCGGGAGGAGTATCGGCAAAGGACTGATTAATGTCTTCCCGGACCGTAGACCGGCGGCGGCTGAAGGAGGCAAAGGCCGCGTCCTGGAAGCCCTTGGAAACGCCGTGAAGGAATTCGTTCAGCACGTTGGCCATGGCATCCAGGGTGGCTTTTTTCCGCTTAATGGAGGTAATATCCACATCCAAAAGAAGGCCGGGCTGAATATGGTAGGGATTGATCATATAGTCAAACTTGTTGTAATCCCTTTCCAGAAACGCGAGCCTGTCTTCCATAACCCGCCGTTCTATGGGGTACTGGTAATCGTACATCAGTTTCATTCTGTTCCGCATAAGGATGATCTTCTGGCGGATTTTGTCTTTCTCGTAGATGTAGGTCCGGTTCATCCGTTCCACTTCCGTCTCCGCCGGCTTGACAAAAGAAATCTCGTCCCAAACCTTGGCGATGTCCTCGTAGAGGGGATCCCCGGTCTTGGCTTTGATATCCTTGCGGATCTGGTTCCTGTTCTTTTTGGCCAGATCGTCAAAGTCGGTCACCTTGAAGGCGGGCTTACGGCCCTGATAAATCACTTCAAGCACATCCCAGAGGTGGGCAACTTCGGTTTCAAAGCTCTTCATCTGAACATCGTAGGCCTTCCGTTCTTCCTGAAGCTGGGCGTTATCATAGTACCGCATCCGTACCTGGTACCGTTCGTCGGGCAGATTCGCCGTATCGGTATCTTCATATTCACGGATAAGCAGTTCCCGGGCGTTTTTAAGGTTTTCAATGTACTGGTACCCCATCTTGGAAGTGTCCAGAATGGAGGTAATGGAGTTGATCGCCGTATTAAAGCCCCGGTTCCGGATATTCTCGATGTCGACGATTTTTTTAAGGTTTTCGCGGATATTCAGGGCGTCAAAGGTTTCGGGGTCAATTTCCGCCCGGAGATCGCTGATCCGTTCCATCAGGTTCTTGCCGATGATGCTGTACCGCCGGGATTTGGGATTTTCGGTGTCGTCTTCGGTATAATTTTCGATCCTGCCCATCTTGGTAAAGATGATTTCGCCGTCGGAAAGTTCTTCCATCCCCTGATCGATGCGCTCATCCTTGATCTTTTCGATTTCCTTATCGATGGCGTCGATAATGTGCTTGGAAAGGAGATCCTTGATAAGGTATTCTACCGTTACCTGGTAATGGAAGATAGGACTGATAAGTTCGGCGTCAAGGATATTAACGGAAAGCTTTACGTCCGTAACGGTTTTAGGCTTAACAATATTGTCCTTGAAGGCGCATTTTACGATGGAGTAGGCGTTTTCACCCCGGATAAAGGCGCCGGTATCGGTTTTCTGCCGGAGCAGGCTGTTGGTAAGATTTTCCAGGTCGTTGACCCCCCGCTGGATATGTCCCTGCAGGTGGCCGTACATGTTAACCATGGATTTTTCAATTTCACCGGTATTGAACTTGTCCGCTCCCCCGACGGCGTCCAGCAGATCCGCTATTTCCTTGGGAGTGTAGCGGGACAGGACCTTGGTCTCTTCCTTGTCGATAAAATTCCGGACCTTCTTTACCATCTCGTCTTCTGTGGTTACCACATAGCGGTTGAACATGTTCTGGTAATTCTGGTTGAAATAATTGTACAGTTTTTCCTTAAGACCACCCATAATATCCAAGCGTTCCAGAACGTCCTTGGGCAATTTTGAGTTAATGTGGTGGATAATCTTGTTGGTTTCTTCCTCCAGAAGCTGATTTACTTCGTTCTGTTGATCCCGGTATTCCTGGGCAAGCGAATTCCTCGAACCGACGGCGCTGGGCTTCTCCGGGTGAAATACATTAGGACTTTTGGGCAGGTCAATGGCTCCCATATTCTGTCTCCTCCAAAAAGTATAATTTTAGATCATAAAAATCACTCACTGACTATTCTAGCAATATTTTAAAAAAAAAGTAAAGCCTTTTCCCTTAATTTATCAAAATTTATTGTACATATCCCCGGAAAATATGCTAAACTAAGGCCATGAACGGCAGTATACTCAAAAAAACCGGGATTTTGCTCTTTTTGGGGCTTACAGCCTTCCTATGGGGGGCCGAACCCAGAGCCGTCCCTATCGACATGTATATAATTGTAGACGGCTCTTCCGCCATGGAACGGGGGTGGGAGGAAGCCCTGGCCTGGCTTTGTACCACGGTGGTGGACGGCATTTTGCAGCAGGGAGACCGGCTGTGGATATGGACCGCCGGGGACCGGCCACAGCTTATCTATTCCGGCGCGGTGGAAGCGGGCAGGGAAAGCGTCAAAACCGCTATCCGGTCGGTACAATTCCAGGGGGATCGGGCGGATTACCAGGCCGCCCTGCGGGAAGTCCGGACAGCCCTGGCCCGGCAGGACGGAAAACGGCTTACCTATACCCTGCTGGTCAGCGGTTCCGGCGCCAAGGATCCTCCTTCCCGGGAAGCGGAATCCGCCGGGCTGCTCCGGTATTCCAGGGTGGAGAGTTTTTCCGGGTGGAGGGTGCTGACGGTGGGCCTTGACATAGACGCGAAAGTCCGCCGGTCCTCGGCATATTACCTGAAAAACCGATGACCCGGGGCCATTTTAAAGTATTTACCATCGTTGTTTTCCTTTTAACCGCCGGGGGAATAGGGGCTTTGGTGTTTCTTCCCAGGGATTTTTTCAGTCCCAAAGACAAGGAAGTACAGCAAACCAAGGTTGTTATCCCCCAGACCGTGGGGGCCGGGAGGGAATTTGCCGACGGACAGCAGGGTCAGGGGGGCGAGGAAATCCAGGCCCTGCGGCTCAGCCTTGACGAGGGGGAATCTTCCGTGGCGGCGTTAACCAGGGATTTTGACGGCGATTCCTTTGAAGAACAGGTCATCGCGTACCGCAGGCTCCAGGAAATCGACGCCGCTATTTTTGTAACCTACGCCGAATTTGACTCAACCCGGGGAATTTACCGGAGGCGGTGGAACGCTCCCGCCGCGGCTACCAGGCCCGGCACCCTGATCCTCTACACCGAGGATCTTATCGGTGACGGGGGAATCTGCGTGCTGGTGGCGGGGATGAACGGAGCGGGGGAACAAACCCTGACGGTGTTCAGAAAAAACGACCTGTCCGGGACGGAACCTTTCAGCAAGATCGCCGAATTCCTTATCGAAGGGTCCATTACGGTGGAAGAGCCGAACAGCAGGAACCGGGGCCGGAGTCTTTCCATAGCCACCTATGGCCGGGACTATGAATCGGCCAACATCATGGACCAGATCGAGGTAACCTATACCTACAACCAGGTAAACGGATTGTATGAACAGTCCCGGGTGGTCAAAATTCCCGGCGCCCAGATAGAACAGCGCCGGCTCCGGGAACTGTTAAACGGTAATCCCGGCCAGTTTGAATCGTTCATCGACGGCCTGTGGTACCAGGGAGAGGGGGAACAGAAAAAATACGTCCACTTTAACGCCGCCGACAGGGAACTGATTTTCTACAACAACCAGTCCGAAGAGGTTTTTAACTGGCAGGATTCCACCCCCACCCGTTTCGGGCTTCATATCAACAGCCGGAACGTTTCCCTTACCACGCTCAGGCGGACCGTTAATGTGGAACTGGCGGGTCTGGAAAACATACGGCTGCGGGTATACCAGGACGTGTACCTCCGGTCAGGTCCCAATACAATTTGGGACGGCTCCTACCAGCGGGTCCAGGCCGCGGAAACCCTCCAGGACATCCGGAAGGCCGCGCCCTATCTGAACGGCAGTTTTAAGGGGCCCGACGGGACCATCACCTTTTACCTGAACGGCTCCTACGAACTCACCCCCTTTGCCGGTCCCCCGGAATTAAGCCGCCGGGGGCAATATGTCTTTTTTAACGCCGGGGAAGAAGAACTGCTGGAACTGCGTCACGAGAAAAGGACGGAAAGCCAGGAAACGGAAGGCCTGGACCGGGAAACCTTCAGGGTAACCAGAAACAGCGAAACTCCGGAAACGGTGACCCTGACCAGGGTCAGGATAAGTACCAGGGGAATGCAGGATATGCATGAACCGGCGATAGTGCTGACCGGAAACTAAAGCGGCTGCCATAAAGGCAAGGCGCTCAACCCGCAGCGCGGGGGTAAAACCCTTTTCAGCGCAGCCATTTTTCAACAATTTCGTTAAACTTGCCGATTTCTATGGGTTTTGAAAGGTAATCGCTGAACCCGTTCCGTAAAAACGTTTCTTTCATCCCCGGAATCGCGTTGGCCGTCAGGGCGACGATGGGAATTTGTCTTCCGCCGGCGCGCCCTTCCCGCTCCTGCAGTTCTTTTTCCAGGGCGCGGATAGCCCTGGTTGTTTCAACGCCGTCCATGTCCGGCATCATGTGATCCATCAGTATCAGATCGTACCTGTTTTTCCGCACCAGCCGGACCGCCTCCGCCCCGCTTAAACAGACATCGATCCGCAGTTTATAGGGATCCAGGAGGGCTTTGGTTATCCGGAGGTTGGTGGCAAGATCATCCACAATCAGCACCCGGGCGTCGGGAACGGTAAAATCCGCGGTAAAAACGTCCGGTTCCTTTCCGGGGACGTCCTCTACATGGTTAAGGATATTGGCGACGGAAACAGGTCCCGCCGGCATGGTAAGGGCGGGAAGGCCGGGATAGGGAACGGTCTTGCCGAACCTGTTTATCAAAATTACTTCCGTACAGGCCCCGCGATCCCGCAGGGCCTGCTTTACCTGGCTAAAGAGAAACGGCGCGGTAAAAACAAAAGCGAAGGATCCCCGGGAAAGGGCTCCCAAAAAAGCTTCCCGGGAAGAGACAAAAGTACAGGGAACCCCCAGGCCGTGAAGGGCATATTGAAGGGAAAGGCCGTAGACCTCCCTGGTTTCGTACACCAGGGTCCCTTTGGCCTCCCTGTTTTCCACTACCGCCGCGGGGGCCGCGTCCCGTATCTTTTGGGGAAGCCGTACCGTAAAGCGGCTCCCGGTCCCGTAGACGGACTCCGCGGTGATGTCCCCGCCCATAGCCCGGCAGAGACTGCGGGCTATGGACAGGCCAAGGCCCGTGCCCTCCAGTCCCCGGTTTTTCCGGGCGTCGAACTGGGTAAAATCCATAAAGAGCCTGTCCATGTTTTCCGCCTTAATACCGATGCCGGTATCGGAAATCTCCATGACCAGGGTCACGGTATCCTGTTCCGTTTTTTCGCCCCCCACCGACAGGGTGATATGCCCTTCCTGGGTATATTTTGCCGCGTTGGTCAAAAGGTTGATCAGGATTTGCCGGATCCGGCTTTCGTCCCCGGCAAGGGACCGGGGCAGGGCGTTGTCGACGGTGATAACAAAAAAGACCGGTTTTTCCATCAGCCGGACGCGGATCATGGCAGCCGCGTCGTCGATCAGGGATGTAAGCCGGTATTCTCCGGGGATTATTTCCATTTTGCCCGAATCAATTTTGGAAAAATCCAGAATATCGTTGACGATGTGAAGCAGGCTGGCGCTTGACTGTTTTACTCCCCCGGCATATTCCCGCACCCTGGGGTTTATCGTTTCCCGCAGGATAAGTTCCGACATTCCGGTAATGGCGTTCATGGGGGTGCGGATCTCGTGGGACATCCTGGCAAGAAAGTCGCTTTTTGCCCGGGAAGCGGATTCGGCAATGGCGGTCTGTTCCTCCAGCTCCCGGGTACGCTCATGAACGGCCGTTTCCAGCACCGCATTCGACAGCTCAAGGACGGCGTTGTTTTCTCCTATCTGTACAAAAAGGCGGTTGTAACGCCGGGAAAGACTAAAGGCAATCCCCGCGAAAAAAACAAACATCCCGTAACTGGCCATGTTATAGGCCAGATGAATCATTATGGCGTCCAGCAGATCGTAAAATCCCGCAAGAAAAGCAATCACCGCTCCGATGGTGATATTTCCCAGGCTTGTCTCCGCGATACCCCAGCCGTATTCTTTCAGCAGCGATCCGGGCCTGCCCGCCCGGCGCTTTTCCTTCCACCTAAGGTATCCCTTCCGGCAAAAGGTAAAAACCAGCAGGTATCCGAAGACATACACGATATAGACCAGAGAAGAGAGCTGCCACAGGAGGAGGACGTCTTCGGCGTATTGCAGGGGAAAGATCGCCTGGGTAACGCCCAGGATACAGCAAAAAAGGCCGAATACCCCGGTGGCGGCGGATATTGTTTTGTTTTCCAGGGATTCGATAAAAGCCCCCATCAGGGGAAGCAGCAGAAACATGGAACCGTACAGTATCCTGACCGTGATATTCGTATCGGGAATAAGGGAAAAGACCGCCGAACTCCGGGTCAGGGAATAACAGCCCAGCAGGACAGAAAAAACGCTGTAGTACAGATTATAGGTTTCTTTTCTTTGGCTTAAGAACAGCATAAAGTGATACAGGCCGACAAAAAAATAGATGCCGCACAGGGCGGTGAGCAGATCGTCGCTGTGCCGGTTCCTGATCCCCGAATAGTCGTCGATATAATAGGGCCCGGCGTAGTAAAAACCGGTTCCGCTGTAGGCGGGATCCCCGGCTATCCGGAAGCTGAGGATATTGATTCCCGGAACAAAAAACGTCTTTTCCAGGGGAAAAAAGACCGAATGCCAGGTCCTGCCGGATCGGATCCGCCCTCTTTCGTCAAGGTGCATCTCCGATCGGATCAGGCGGCCGTTCAAAAAAATTTCCCAGTTATCCCCCACCGAGGAAAGGTACATGCCGGGCACCGACTCGCCATGTTCGTTAAGGTAGGCTATGCTCCGGCTTTCCATGGTAAAGGCAAAGAGCAGGGTAAATTCCCGGACCGGATTGCCGCGGAGGGTAAGCGCCGGCCGTTTGGGCAGATCCTCAAGCCCCGAACCGGCGATCCGCAGGGGCTGGCCTTCGGGAAAGCGCTTCCACTCTCTTCCGGGAACCGGCGTCCGGTTTATGTCCTCCCGGTCAAAGCCGGACCGGACAAAAGCTTCCGCCCGCATAAGATTCACATAGTAGGGACTCTGCTGCTGTCCCCGGCGTTCCCGCTGCTGGCCGAACACCTGGAACACCAGCAGCAGAATGGCGGCGGTATACACGATGGGAATGACCGGTATGGTTTTTGGTATTATGCCGGACGAGCCTCTTTTCATACTGTTTCCGCGGCTACGCTCTTTCTTACTTTAGTTTATTTATTCCCGGTACACCGGAAAGGATTCAAACCCCCGGTCTTTCAGGAGCAGTGTGGTCTGTGACG
>JAISDG010000209.1 GCA_031265015.1 Spirochaetaceae bacterium
GAATCCGCAAAGAGCTTTTCCAGTATGCCGGGCAGCATACCGTTGGTATCAAGTTTTACCTTGAGTCCGATGGATTTGATGCGGACAATAAGTTCACCAAGATTCGGGAACAGGGTAGGTTCGCCCCCGGAAAGAACCACCCCTCCCAGAACGTTACGGCGTTTTTCAATCCGGGAAAGGGCCTCGTCAATCGTGATGTAATCGGCATTCGCTTTAAATCCGTTGTCGGCGCTGTCGGATTTAGGCGCATTCATTTTAAATCCGCCGTCGCCGCCGGCATCGTCGCTGTCGGATTTAAGCGCATTCGCTTTAAATCCACCACTGCCGTCGGCGTCAGCGCCGCCCAGCACCAGTTCCCGGTTATAACACCAGGGACAGCGAAGATTACAGCCGGGGAAAAAGAGTACCGCGCTTATGCGACCCGGATAATCAACCGTGCTGGTTTTTCGGAGGACTACGTACCGGATCTTGAAACTATCCTGCCAGCAGGCGGCCTATGCCGTCGGCGTCCCGGGCGCGGCCCATTTCCGTTCCCGAGGAAGAAAGCAGTATCGCCGTGGGAGTGGTCAGCACGTTACGCCGGACCGCCTCCGCCAGGCCTTCATCGGTATCCGCGTCGTACAGTTCCAGGGGTATCCCCAGCTGTCCTGCCGCCGTTTTGGCGGAAGGACAACCGGGGCAGGCGGGCCGCACGAAAAGCAGCAGGCGGGCCGATTCACCGGCCCCCGCCGTTTCAGCCGGGGGAATCCCGGTTTTTTCCGCGGCCGGGACTCCGGCTGACGGAGAAACGACCGGCGCGGCCGCGGGTTTTACCGTGCAGGAAGCAAGCAATGATTCGTCGGGTTTAAACATCAGGCGCTCCCCGTATTCTTCCCGTTTGCCCTTGTTCCAGTTTCGTACCGACCGGTAGTACCCCACGATACGGCTGTACACCTCCGCCGGCGTTCCCTTCACCCGGGAAAGGGCCTCCCTCGCCGCGGTCAGTTCACTTTCAATAACCTCAAGGTTTCTCACATAGTTCTCCTTACATTTTATGTATTACATTTTATGTAGTGCACGTAATTTATCCCGCCAGCGCCGCTTTCCGCTCCCCTTCCAGGACGGTGATTTTCCGGCGGAGCCGTTCTTCTTCCTCCTCTTTGCAGAGGGGACAGAAGAAATGTTCGCCCTTCAGATAGCCGTGAACAGGGCATACCGAAAAGGTGGGCGAAATCGTAAAATAGGGTATCCGGTAGTTATGGGCAATGGCCTTAACCAGATCCCGGCAGACCCGCCAGTCCTCAATCGCCTCTCCCACAAAGGCGTGGAACACCGTGCCTCCGGTGTAGGCGGCCTGCAGCGCTTCCTGGAGGTCCAAAGCGTCAAAGATATCTTCGGTGTGCATCACCGGAAGCTGGGTGGAGTTGGTATAGTAGGGTTCCGAAGTCCCCGAAGTGATGATAGCGGGGTAGCGCTGCTTGTCATGTTTTGCCAGCCGGTAACTGGTAGATTCCGCGGGAGTCGCCTCCAGGTTAAAGAGCTCCCCCGTTTCTTCCTGGAAGTCCGCCAGCTTACGCCGCATAAAGTCCAGCACCGTCAGGGCAAAGTCCCGGCCCTCCGCGCCGGCGATGGTAATGTTCCGGCCCAGAAAGTTCAGGATACATTCGTTCATGCCCACCAGGCCTATGGTGTTAAAGTGATTGTCCAGGGTCCGCAGGTAACGGTAGGTATAGGGGAAGAGTCCCGTTTTAAGGAGATTAGCTACCACCTTCCGTTTGGTTTTAAGGCTTTCCTTGGCCAGAACCATAAGGTATTCCAGGCGGCGGAAAAAATCATCCCTGTTTTTTGCCAGGTAGCCTATCCGGGGCAGGTTGATGGTCACCACCCCGATGGAGCCGGTCAGCTCGTCGGAACCGAAAAGGCCGCCGCCCCGCTTGCGAAGTTCCCGCTTGTCCAGCTGGAGCCGGCAGCACATGGACCGGACGTCCCCGGGGTCCAGATCGGAATTGACAAAGTTCTGAAAATAGGGGGTCCCGTAACGGCTGGTCATTTCAAAAAGGGAGCGGGCATTGCCGCTTTCCCAGTCAAAGTCCGCGGTAATGTTGTAGGTCGGTATGGGATACTGGAAGCCTCTGCCGTTGGCGTCCCCTTCCAGCATCAGTTCAATAAAGATCCGGTTTACCCGGTCCATTTCTTCCCGGCAGTCGCCGTAGCAGAAGTCCGTTTCGACGCCCCCTACCACGGCCTTCCGGTCCTTTAGGTCGGCGGGGCAGGTCCAGTCCAGGGTGATATTGGTAAAAGGCGCCTGGCAGCCCCAGCGGCTGGGGGTGTTTACCCCAAAGATAAAGCTTTGAAGGCACTGCTTAACCTCTTTATCGGAAAGCTTGTCGGCCTTAAGAAAGGGGGCGATGTAGGTATCGAAGGAGGAGAAAGCCTGGGCGCCGGCCCATTCGTTCTGGAGGCAGCCCAGAAAATTCACCGCCTGCTGCATCAGGGTGGAAAGGTGCTGCGCGGGGGTGCTGGTAATTTTATCCGGCACCCCGCCCAGGCCTTCGGCGATAAGCTGCCTCAGGGACCAGCCCGCGCAGTACCCGGAAAACATGGAAAGATCGTGGATGTGGAAGTCCGCGTTCCGGTGGGCATCGGCAATTTCCGGGGTATAGATATTTTTAAGCCAGTAGTTGGCGGTGATGCTTCCCGAATTATGGAGGATAAGCCCTCCCAGGGAATAGTTTACGTTGGCGTTTTCATTAACCCGCCAGTCGGACTGCTTCAGGTAGCCGTCCATGGTGGAATCAATATCCAGCATAAGGCGTTTGGCGTCCCTCATGGCTTCATGCCGGGCCCGGTAAAGGATATAGGCCTTGGCCGCGGCGGTTTCCTTCGCTTCGACAAGGGCGGTTTCCACCAGATCCTGGATTTCTTCTATGGCCGGAATGGAATGGGGATGGCGGTCCTTCATCATGGATACAATCAATTCTTCAACCCGGGAGGTCAGCCTGTCCAGAACCTGAGCGTCCCCGTTCACCGCGGCAAAGGCTTTGGCAATGGCGCTCCGTATTTTGTCCCGGTTGTAGGGCTCAATTTCTCCCGAGCGCTTTACCACGCTGCGTATCATGTTTCCTCCGTCATTCGGGAACTTCCGGTTTTACCCGGGCCGGCGGTTTTGCCGACGGCTCCCAATTTTTTAATTTCCCGGACAAATTCATCGACATTTTCAAAATGCCGGTATACCGAAGCAAAACGGATATAGGCCACTTTGTCCAGCTCCCCGATTTTGCGAAGGACCAGGTCTCCCAAAATGTGGGAGTCGATCTCATGGTTTACCCTCCCCATGATTTCGGACAGATCCTCGATATCGTTGACAAGGCTTTCTATCTGCATGGGGGAAACGGGCCGTTTTTCCAGGGCCCGGGCCACCCCCCTTTCCAGCTTAAGCCTGTCAAAGGGCTGCCGCCGGCCGTCCCGCTTAACCACCATGAACGGTTTGTCCTCGATCCGTTCATAGCTGGTAAAGCGGAAGCCGCAGCCGTTACATTCCCGCCGTCGCCGGATTGCCTCGCCGTTGGCCAGGGTCCGGGATTCAATTACCTTGTCGTCGTAATTACCGCAATGGGGGCAGCGCACCTTTCCTCACAATTATATCACAAGTTCCGCAGCAGGAAACATCCCGGCCATAACACCACATATATAGCGTGGGTTCCGGTTTTATTTTACTATACTACGCTATACCTTGTGTCGCAAGGGGTTTACCGGCAAATTCCGGCGGAAACGGAGTTTTTTGCCGGAAATTTTTTATAGCGGCGGATTTTCAGGGTTTCCCGGTTTCAAAACCCCCGGGTTGAAACGCTCCCTTTTCCTTTACCCGGAAGACTGGTATAGTTTGACTATGAAAATAGGCATAGACACCTTCGCTTCCTCCGGCGGGCGGTCGGGGGTGGGTGTTTATCTGGTACAGCTGCTCAAGCGTATTTCCCCCTCGGGGCCCCGGTTTGAACTTTTTGGCTGGGATTTTGACCGCTATGTATACGCCGATTTCGCCCAGCACTGTGAATACGTTTCCCGGTGCCGTTTTAACGGAAGAACCGCCAATACCCTGTGGCACCTGTTCCGGTATCCGGAATTAGCCCGTTCCCGGGGGTACCGGGCCTGTTTTTTCCCTGCCGCTCACCGCCGGATCCCTTCAAAGTCCCCCTGCCCGTCCATCGGAACGGTTCACGACATGGCCGCCTACTGGGGCACCCGGAAAACCAGGGAATCCCTGGGCCTTATCCGGATGATCCTGCCCGACGCCCTGCGCCACCTGGACCGGGTCATCGCGGTGAGCGAATTTGTTAAACAGGAGCTTATCGATCTGGTCAACGTCCGGGAATCAAAGATCGACGTTATCCCCAACGGGGTGGATCACGCCGTTTTTTATCCCCGGCCCCGGAACGAGGAAAGCGTGGTGCTGATTCAGCCCTTTAGTTTCCGCCGGCCTTATATACTGTACGCGTCGCGGATCGATCATCCGGTCAAAAACCACGTCAAGCTGATTGAGGCCTTCGGCATTTTTAAGGAACGGACCCGGTATCCCCACCGGCTGGTCCTGGCCGGAGGAGACAGCAGCCAGGCGGACCGGGTTAAGCTGGCCGCCGCCGCTTCACAGTACCGGAACGACATCTTTTTTACGGGTCATTTTCCCTCCACCAGCCTGCCGGAACTCTACGCGGGGGCGGATTTTGTAGTCTTTCCTTCTATGTACGAGGGTTTCGGACTGGGGGTGCTGGAGGCTATGGCTTCGGGAGTGCCGGTGGCCTGTGCCCGGGCTGCGTCCCTGCCGGAGGCGGCGGAACACGCGGCCCTTTACTTTAACCCCCGGGACGCGGAAGAGATGGCGGACCGGATGGTGGATCTGACAAACCGGGATTTGGCCCGGGAACTCCGTCAAAAAGGGCTGGAGCGGGCCAGGGCTTTTTCCTGGGATGAGTGTATCGGCAGGACCCTGGCCCTTATCCAGGAAACCGCCCTGCCCGACTAAAAAAACGCCGGTTTACTCGGCCAGCCGTTCCTGCTGTTGGGTCTTTCTGATGTTGATCAGCGCCTGTTTTGCCCTCATCTGGACGGGCCTGATATAGGGGCCTTCGGATATGCGGATAAGCATCTGGATGGCGTTGGGATCCTTCAGGCCGCCGTTGGAACCGCCGAGCTTTTCAAAGGCCTCAACCGCCGAAAGGGCCAGCAGGTTATCGGGATTGGTATTGTCGAATTTCTGGAGTATCCAGGCAATGGTACTGATCGTCCGGCCGTTGTCGTCAATGCCGATGTCGGCCAGGGATTTTACCGCTTCCTGAAGGACCATGGGTTCGTTATCGTAATAGATCATCCTTAAAAGGGTATCTTTCGCTTCGGGGGTACCCATTTTACCCAGGTGTTTGGCGGTTTCGCGCCGTACGTCGGGATAGTTATTGATAAGCCGCCCGTTTTCCCTGCCCTGGTTCAAAACCCCTTCCAGACCCATATATTCCAGGGCCTGCCGGATTTCTTCGCTTTTGTTGCCCCGGTCCAGGGCGTCCCTGATATACTCCAGGGCGATCATTTTCATTTCCCTGCTTTCGGCCCGGCTCTGTTCCCGGATGATCATGTTTTCCACAGATTCCTGCAGATAGGATTCCTCCACGGAAATCTCGTCTGTCTGCTGTCCGGTGGCCAGCCACAGGGGCATACTTGCAATACTTACCAACAGGAAAAACCGCTTCATGTTTACCATCCTTAATTAATTGATTATCTTCCATCCGGTTCCGGATTTTTCCAGATCATAAAGCCGCAGCCTATTGCCGGCGGTATTGATGGTATAGGCCTTGACCCTGTTCTGGGAAATGAATTCGATATCGTCAACCCGGTCGTTTGTCCGGGAAGGAACCACCACGTGGTTAAAATAATCTTCGGCGGATGTAAGGACAATCTTTTGTTTAACCAGCACCGCCGATTGGGACACCCGGTTCAGGTATTCGGGGGAATTGATGGCGGCAAAATAGCCGGGATCCAGATAGGATACCCAGGTATCGTAGTTCCTGGCCCGGATAATGCCGTTGAGTCGTTGAATCAGCCGCTGGATTTCCAGTTTGGCGGTGTCTTTTTCTTCCTGGGTAATGCTGGAGGGATCAAAAACCGGCTCGGGAACGGCGGGAGCGGAAGAAACCGGCGGAGGCGGGACGGACTGCGCCGGTTCGGGGGCCGGAACGGAAGGCTCAGGCCTCTTGGGGGCAGGCTTATCCGCGCAGGATCCGGCCAGGCACAAAAGGGCAATCAATGCTATGTAAGAGCGCTTCATACTTGAATCATACCCTGTATCCTGTCCCGCGTCAACTCCTCGCGGTTCCGGCTGTACGCCGGATCTCCCGGGGGAATTTTACCGTTCCCCGGCGCCGGAAAACGGCCTCAATGCCTCATTTTGAGGCACCGCGACGCCGTTCTTGAATTTCACCCCCTTTGGGAGTATCTTTTCCTAACATGAAAGTTCTTTCCGGCGTTTCCCTGGTGCCGGGCATCGTTATTGGCAAAGCTTTTCTCTACCTGGATGACGACCGGGAAATTCCCCGTTACGCCATAAGACCCGATCAGGTCCGGGGGGAGCTGGAACGGTTTGCGGCGGCGGCCCAAAAAGCCGCGGAGGACCTGCGGGCGCTGGAAAAAAGCGGCGGCGGCGCGAAGGGGGAACAGGGGGCCATCTTCAGGGCCCACCTGATGATGGTGGAGGATCCTGATTTTCACTATCAGATTAAAGCCAGGCTGGAATCAAAATACGAAAACATTGAATGGATAGTTTTTGAGGTTACCCGGGATCTTTCCCAGAAGCTTATGCAGTCCTCCAGCGAGTACCTGCGGGAACGGGCGTCGGACGTGGCCGACGTATCCCGGCGGCTTGTCCGGGGCCTCCAGGGGATTAATCCCTTTTCCCTGGTGGAACTGGGGGAAGACGTGATCCTGGCGGCCCGCAGCCTGCTTCCCTCCGACGTCCTGACCATGAACAAAGCCAGGGTTAAAGCCCTGGTGATGGACTCCGGCTCCAGGACAAGCCATACGGCCATCCTGCTCCGGTCCTTCGGGATTCCCTCGGTGCTGGGACTTTCCAACGCTGTCCGGGAAATCAGCAGCGGCGGCGTAATCATTGTGGACGGCGACGCGGGACAGGTGATTCTTGACCCCGGAGCGGAGGCCCTTAAAGAGTACGAAGAAAAGCTGGCCCAGTCCCCTTCTTCCCGCAGGGTGTCTGTCCTTAAGGACCGCAGCGCGGAAACCACCGACGGCCGCAGGGTTATCCTTAAGGCCAATATCGGTATCCCCGAAGAAGCGGAGGAACTTGCCCGGTACGGCGCCGAAGGGATAGGGCTTTATCGTTCGGAATTTCTCTTTCTCCAGACCGGTCAGGGGACGGAAGAGCAGCAGCTGGAGGCCTACAGCCGGGTGATTCGGGCCATGAAGGGAAAACCCGTTACCATCAGAACCATCGATCTGGGGGGCGACAAGATCCTGCCCGTGATGCAGCCGGCAAACGAGGAAAATCCCCTTCTGGGCTGGCGGGCCATACGCTTTTCCCTTTCCCTGCCGGATCTGTTTAAAACCCAGCTGCGGGCTATCCTCCGTTCCAGCGTGGAGGGGCCGGTAAGTATCATGTTTCCCATGATTTCGGGGATTGAGGAACTGGAAAGCGCCCTGGCCCTGCTGGAAGAAGCGAAGGCCGAGTGCCGGAAAAAGAACCAGGCCTTTGCGGAAGATATGGAAGTGGGGACGATGATTGAAATTCCCGCGGCGGTAATGACCGCCGACATTCTGGCGGAAAGATCGGCCTTTTTTTCCATCGGCACCAATGACCTTATCCAGTACACCCTGGCGGTGGACCGGGGAAACGAAAGGGTCAGTTACCTTGCCCAGCCCGCCCATCCGGCGGTGCTTCGTTTTATCAAGCTGGCCATCGACGCGGCCCACGCCCGGGGAATAAGAGCCGCCATGTGCGGGGAACTGGCGGGGGATCCCGCGGCCGCGCCCCTGCTGACGGGACTGGAACTGGACGAATTCAGCATGACCGCCGCGTTTATACCCCAGGTAAAACGGGTTATCCGGGGGATGGATTTTGAATCATGCCGTTCCCTGGCGGAAGAAGCCCTGGCGGCAACCACCTGTAAGCAGGTTCAGGTCCTGGTAAGCCGCCGCCTGGCGGAACGTTTTCCCGGCCCCGGAATTTCCGGCTTTTCCGGAAACAACCGGGAACGGGGGAATAACATTTTTTTATAATGAAAAGGAATGATACAATAGATGGAATTTGATCCTGCCCTGAAATACCGTAACCTTCCCTCGGTGGCCCTGGTGGGGCGCCCTAATGTGGGGAAGTCCACCCTTTTTAACCGGCTCCTGCGCCGCCGCCGGGCAATTACCGATCCCACCCCGGGGGTTACCCGGGATCCGGTGGAAGGGCAGGCCTTTATCGGGGAAAAGCCGGTCCGGCTTATTGATACCGGGGGGTTCAAGCTTGACCGGGACGGTCCCGGCGGCGGCCTTGGCGGCCTGGACGGCCTGGTGGTGGAACGGACCCTGGAGATCATTAAAACCGCGGACCTTATCGTCCTGGTCCTGGAAGCGGGGGAGCTGACTTCCGAAGACGAAGAATTCATCAGCCTGCTCCGGCCCCGCTGGCCTTCCCTGATTGCCGCGGTGAACAAAACCGAAGGGGGCCGCCGGGAAGCGGAAGCCTGGAACGCCATGAGCTACGGCTTTGAGGACCTGGTCCTTGTTTCCGCGGAGCATGGCGACAGGATAGCCGAACTTGAGGCGGCCATCGTTTCCCGGCTGGATTTTTCTGCGGTAGAACCCGGTGAAGATGACGAGAACCGGCCCATCGCCCTGGCGCTCCTGGGAAAACCCAATACCGGCAAGTCCACCCTCTCCAACCGGCTTACCGCGTCCGCGGCGTCCATTGTCAGCGAAACGCCGGGCACCACCCGGGATGTGGTGGAAGGGGAGTTCCGCTACAAAAACCGCCGTTTTAGGGTACTGGATACCGCGGGAATCAGGCGCAAGTCAAAGGTAACGGAAAATATTGAATACTATTCGGTGAACCGGGCAATTAAAACCCTGGACGAGGCGGACATTGTGTTCCTTTTGATCGACGCCCAGGAAGGATTAACCGAGCAGGATAAAAAGATCGCCGCCCTGGCCTGCGAAAGGGGACGGGGAATCATTTTAGTCTTGAACAAATGGGACGCCATGCCCCGGATCAAAAACGTTCTTGCCGCGGAAAAGGACAGGATTCATTTTTTCTTTGGCCAGATGGACTATGCCCCCATTGTACCCCTCTGCGCCAAAGACGGAACCGGCGTGGACGGCATGCTGGAAACGGCCCTGCGGATCTACGGCCAGCTGCGCCGCCGCACCGATACCGCCGCGCTGAACCAGGCCCTGGCAAAATGGCTGGAGGAATACCCGCCCCCCCAGGGACCGCGGAAACGCTTCAAGGTAAAATACGCCGTCCAGGTTTCGGATAACCCGGTAAAGTTTGTGTTTTTTGTCAGCCGCCCCGATGCGGTCAGCGGCGCCTATAAAACCTACCTGTGCAACAAGATCCGCAAAGACCTGGGTTATTCGATGATACCCCTGGAGGCGGAGATCCGCCCTTCCCGCAGGGAACGGGAACAGCGCTGAGGGCCTGTGCATAGGACGAACCTGTCCGTAAAGGAAAATATGACGTTAGTATCACATTTACGGACCCTATAGAAAAGACGCAGGAAAACGGAAGCGCGGCTTATTCCCCGGCGCGCTCAACGGCGCGCAGGATCCGTTTTTTGAGCTCCGTAAATTCCGGCGTCAGGGAAAAATCCCTGTTTTTCCGCCTGCCGGGCCTGTCGAACACCGCGCTGATCCTGCCGGGCCCTTTGGCCGGGCCTTCAGGCCGGATTTTTTCCGCGGTCATGATGTATACCCGGTCGGAAAGGATAACCGCCTCTTCTACGTCGTGGGTGATAAAGAGGGATGACAGTTCCATGGTCCGCCCTATGTCAAGAAACCAGGCCTGCATGGTTCCGCGGGTCAGGGCGTCCAGGGCGGAAAAGGGCTCGTCCAGCAGGATAACGGAAGGAGGGCCGGACAGAGCGCCGCCGTTTCCGTCCCCGGCAGCCTTTTGGGCTGTTCCCGCGGAAGATTCCGGGTCCCGGCAGTTTTGCATGCAGGTCCGCAGGAGCGCGGCCCGCTGCCTCATTCCCCCGGAGAGCTGGCGGGGGTACTTGTGTTCGCATCCCTCAAGGCCGAAGGTTTCAAAAAACGAGGCGGCGTATTCCCGGGCTTTTTTGAGCCCCCCCCGGAAAAATCCGCCGCCGAATGTTTTTTTGATGACCAGGGGCAGTATCACGTTGTCCAGCACGGTTCTGTATTCCAGCAGCAGATCCTTCTGCATCATGTAGCTTACTCTGCCGGAAATTCCGGTAATGTCCCGACCGTCAAGAACGATGCGCCCCTCGTCCGCCCGGTCCACTCCCGCCAGGATATTGAAGAGGGTGGTTTTTCCCACCCCCGAAGGACCCACCAGGGAGATGATTCCTCCCCGGGGAAGGTCCAGATCGATTCCCCGGATGACGGCTTCGCCCTGGTAGGTTTTGGTGATGTTCCGGCAAAAGAAAACCGGTTCCGTCATAAACGCCCTGCCTCCGTTAGGTGAAACGTTACGGAAGATACTCGTTGGTAAATCCGCCGCTTCCGATGTCCTTGTCCAGAAGCCCCCGCCGGTACATCCATTGGTAGAACGCGCCCCAGCGTTTTTCGTCGATCTCTCCCCAGCGCTTCGCGTCCCCCCGGTAGCGGGAGGCAAGGTAGTCCTGGCTCCGCCGGACCAGGGCGGCGTCCAGCTCGGGCGCGTATTTAAGGAGTATGTCCGCGGCTTCGCCGGGGTTTGCCGTGGCAAACTCATAACCCCTGGTCAGGGCCTTGAGGAAGCGTTTGACCGTTTCGGGATGGGCGGCGGCCCAGCCGGTGTTGACAACGATCACCGGGGTATAAAAATCCAGTTCGGGATTGATTTTGCCCAGGTCCAGGAAGTCTGTTTCCGTGCCCCGGATTTCCGCGGCGATTCCGTCCCAGGCATAGTAGATCCAAATTGAGTCCACGTCGGTCTCCAGCGCGGAAAACGCGTCCACCGCGTTGTTGGGTATCATTTTTACCGCGGCAAAATCGCCGCCGTCCCCTTCCACGATGTCCCGGATCACCGCCGTTACCAGGGGCGTTCCCCAGGAGGCGAAACGTTTTCCCGCCAGATCCCGGGGCCGCCGTATTCCGGTGGATTTAAGGGACATCAGCCCCGATGTGTTGTGGCTGATCACCGCGGCCACCGCCTGTACCGGCAGGGGATCCTCCCGGCCGATGGCGGGCCCCAGGCCTTCCTGAACGTCTACGGCAAATTCCGCCCGGCCCGAACCAAGGAGCAGCAGCGCCCCGTCTTCCGGCGGCGAGAGAATCTCCACCGTCAGATTTTCCTCCGTAAACCAGCCCCGGTCCCGGGCGGCGTAAAGCCCCGTATGGTTTGTATTGGGCGACCAGTCCAGGATAAAGCGGATCCTTTCCGGTCCCGGGGCGTTTTCTCCGCCGTTGTTGCCAGCGTTGCCGCATCCGCAGGGCAGAAAGATAGACGCCGCCAGGGTCAGCGCCGTTATCAGTTTAATTGGTTTCATAGGTTCTCCTTAATTTTATAGAGTAAAAGCGTTATAAACGCGGGTTATCCTTTAACAAGGCCCCTGGAAAAGCCCTCCGGGCGGCCCTCCAGGGCATGGCCGTTTTTTCGATCAGATCCACCAGTTTCAGGAGGGCCATGCTCAGAAGGGCCACCAGGACAATGGCGGCGAACATCCGGTCAAAGGAATAGGATTTTCGTACCCGGATCATGTACACTCCCAGGCCCGCGTCGCCGCCGAGCCATTCGGCGATTACCGCGCCGATAATCGAATAGGAAGCGGAAATCCGCAGGCCCGAAAAAAAACCCGGCAGGCTTTGGGGGATCTTGATATACCGGTACAGCTGGGCCCGGCTTGCCCCCATGGAAGCGAGGAGTTTTAGTTCGTCCCCGTCCGCTCCGGCGAAGGCCCCCGCCAGGCCCACGGTCATGGGGAAAAAGCAGGTAAGGAACACCAGGGTGATTTTGGGAGCCGAGCCGTATCCCATCCACAGGATCAGCAGGGGCGCCAGGGCGATGGTGGGCACGGTCTGGGTCAGGGTAAGGAGGGGGGACACCGCTTTTTTACAGAAGGGGCTTGAATCCATGACCAGGGCCAGGATGAACGAGAAGACCAGGGCCAGCGCCAGCCCGGCCCCGGCCTCTTCCAGGGTGCGGAGGAGGTGTCCCGCGAGAAGGGGAAGATCCCGCCCGAAAGCCAGGGCTACCTGCACAGGGCTGGGCAGCATAAAGCCCGGGGCCAGGCCCAGGGCGCTTATTCCCTGCCATACCAGGATCAGGCCCATCCCCGGCAGCGCCGCTCCGGGGCCGCGCCTAGTTTCCATGTTTTGCGGTTTTTTTCTCGATGGACCAGACGCCCTCGCCGGGGTTATAGGCCCACTTCATATAGGAGGAAACCGAACCGGCCCCTTCCCGGATGCAGATAAGCTGGGCTTCCCGGGCGATTTCGCAGAGCCGGTCGAAACTTCCTTCCACGGTGGTTTCAAAGGGCCCCACGAAGGCGTTAAGCCCCGTTCCCTTAAGGTAGGCGATAACCGCGTCCACGATGCGGAGAAGTTCCCCGGGATCGGCGGTTTTCGGCAGCACCTGGATAGCCAGGCTGGCTTCGGGCTGTGGTTCGGACATACATGCCTCCTTGGCGTACGGATACCTCGTACAAATAAAAACCTCCCGGATAGGGGGAGGTTTTTCCAAAGGCGGCAGCCCCGCAGGCGGCATCCCGCTTTTCCCTCCGCCGGCATTACCCGGATCAGGTTCAAGGGTTTAAAGCGTAAGGCCGCTTTCTCTCAGCCGCACCTGAAGAACAGCGCCCTACAGCGCCGGTTCTTCAAGGCATTTTGCCCCGCAAAATGCCGCAGCTCCCCACTTACCGCATCATAGGGCGG
>JAISDG010000226.1 GCA_031265015.1 Spirochaetaceae bacterium
AGAATCCGGGACCGAAAACGGGCTGTTAGTCCGGCGGCGGAAGGACCTGATAAACTTCGACTACGGCGACAGCGGGAAAACCGTCTACATCGCCGTCCAGATTGAAAACGGCGAGAAAAGGCCCCTGGGGCCCGATTGTATCGGCGGTAATCCCGTAGAGTTTTGCAAAGCAAAACTCTAAACCCAAGAATCGCCACGGATGGCGATCGTGCCCGCGAAGCGGGGCGCCACGGATGGCGCTGTAACCACTGCCTGCCCGTTAAAAGCGGGCAGGGGTAGAGTTTTGCAAAGCAAAACTCTAAACCCAAGAATCGCCAAGGATGGCGATTCTTGGGCACACTACATCCTGAATTCGCTGCCCAGGTATACTTCCCTGACCATCGCGTCCGCCAGGATTTCATCCTTGCCTCCCCGGGCTACGATGACTCCTTCATTGATGATGAACGCTTCGGTGGTGATTTCCAGGGTGTCCCGCACGTTGTGATCCGTAATCAGGATGCCGATTCCCTTGCCCGCCAGGCGCCGGATGATCTCTTTAAGCTCAAAAACGGTTTTAGGATCGATCCCCGCAAAGGGCTCGTCCAGCAGCAGAAATTTCGGTTCCGCCGCCAGGGCTCTGGCGATTTCGGTCCGCCGCCGTTCCCCCCCGGAAAGGGTATAGCCGTATTGGCCGCGGATTTTTTCAATGCCGAATTCCAAAAGGAGCTCTTCCTGCCGCTGTTCCCTGGCGGCTTTATCCAGGTCGCGGCGGGTTTCCAGGATCGCCCAGAGGTTTTTTTCCACCGTCAGCTTGCGGAATACGGACGCCTCCTGGGGCAGATAGGTAATCCCCTGCCTGGCCCGGCGGTACATGGGCTCCCTGGTAATAACGGTGTCGTTCAGCAGCACCTCTCCCGCCGAAGGCCGGTGGAATCCCACGATGATATAAAATATAGTGGTCTTGCCCGCGCCGTTCGGACCCAAGAGGCCCGCCACTTCTCCGTTTCGCATGGAAAAGTTCACTCCCCTGACCACCTCCCTGCGGCCAAAGGACTTATGCAGTTCCGCCACGGACAGGGTATACACTAGTCCCCGCCCTTGATGGAACCGGACACGGTCCCCTCCATGGTCACGTCTTCCGTATCCAGATCAACCCTGATCCGTTCGGCCCGGAATTCATCGGATTTTTTAAAGACCACCGGAAAGCCCGAAAGATCCAGCAGTTTTTCCTTCCGGCGGTACACCGCGTATTCGGAACGGCAGACGATGTTTTCCTTAAAAAGCCGCACCGCCACCTGTAAGACGGCGATTTCGGTTTTGTCGTTGTACTCAATAAAACGCCCCTTGGCGGCTACTTCGTTGGCCCTGTCTTCCAGGGTTGCGTTGCCCTCCAGCCGGGCGATTTTAAGGGTCCGGTCATAGCGGATCCGGTCGCTCTGGAAGATAATGTTTTTATCTTCCTCAAAGCCCCAGACATTGCCGGAACAGTCGATAAATTCATTATCCTTGCCCTGGATTTCAATGCGGTCCGCCCGCAGCAGGATGGTATCCGAATGGACTTCCGCGTTGCCCGTCAGCACCAGCATCTGTTTGCCCGAGGCGCGGTTTCCGCTGACCCGGTCCGCCTTAAAGGAAAAGGTATCGGCAAAAAGGCCGGCGGCGCAAAGCAGACACACCGCGGTCCAGAAGGGTTTCATCCGTCCGCCTCGTCCTCTTCATCCACCACGACCCCTTCCGCGGCGGATTCAAATACAAAGGTTCTTCTGCGGATGTCGGCGGAAAATCCCCTGCCGGTCAGGGTCGTTCCGTCGTCCCGGACAATGTTCAGCTGTTCAGGGGCCGAGAGGAGCCGGTCCTGGTCCTGCCAGAAAACTTCCGTGGTTTCCATGACAATGCCTTCGGATATTACTTCCAGGACTACCCCCCCGGACAGGGAAAAGTTTCCCGTATCCGTTTCCAGCCGGGCCGTGGCAGCTGTGCCCCGGGCGTTCAGATCGGGGATCCCGTCGTATCCTTCGGGAGCGGCGTTGAACTGCTCAAAGGAAACGTCGTCCAGTTCCCAGCTGTGGTTTGCCTCGTATTGCCGGACCTCCTCCGCGCCAAGCCGGGCTTCGGGGTTTCCGTTCCGCATCCGGACATAGCTGGTTTTGGTCAGGATCATGCTGGGATCATTATTGTCTTCGGCATCGCTGCCGTAGTCAAAAGAACAGGCGGCAAAAAACGCGATTAGGAAAAACGTAACAAAAATGGAGGGAAGCGCCGGAGAATCCGTCATGTTTTACTCCGCGTGCTCCGTGTTGTTTCCATCTGCCCTTTCCCTGGCCGCGGCGATAAAATCCCGGAACAGGGGATGCGCCGCGGTGGGCTTGGACTTGAACTCCGGATGGAACTGGACGCCCATCCCCCAGGGATGGCAGCTTGCTCCGCCGCTTGGCCATTCCACACATTCCACCAGATCGCCGCCGGGGGTAAAGGCCGCCAGCTTCAGGCCCGCCTCGCTCATGGCCCCGCGGTAGGCGTTGGCAAACTCGTAACGGTGCCGGTGGCGTTCAAAAATATGTTTGGCCCCGTAGGCGGCCAGAATGCGGGTACCCTCTTCCGCCACCGATTCCCACCGGCCCAGGCGCATGGTCGCGCCGTAGTTCACCACATCCTCCTGTTCTTCCAAAAGGCTTATCACGGGATGCCTGGTATCCTGGTTAAACTCGGTGGAATCCGCGTCCTCCCAGCCCAGCACGTTCCGCGCCCAGTCGATAACCATAATCTGCATCCCCAGGCATATCCCAAAATAGGGAACCCTGTTCTGCCGGGCCCAACAGGCAGCCCTGACCATACCGTTGATGCCCCGCTGTCCAAAGCCGCCGGGTACCAGCACCCCCTGGATATTCGCTTCTTCCAGCAGGCCCCGGGCCTTTGTCTCGTCTTCCAGCGGGGTGGAATCGATCTTGACCAGTTCTACCCTGACGGCATTGGCAAGCCCCGCATGAAACAGGGCTTCGTAGACCGACTTGTAGGCGTCGTGGAGTTCCATGTACTTTCCCACAATGCCGATCCGCACCGTTCCCTCCTGGGCCTTAAAGCGGTCCATCATGGAATACCAGCCGTTCAGCTGGGCATGGCGGCTTTCCACCCCCATTTTCCGCAGGACCACCTGATCCAGTTTCTGGCTGTAAAACACCAGGGGTATTTCATAAATTGTCGTATCAATGTTGTAGGAAGTAAAGACCGCCTCCGGATCGACGTTGCAAAAAAGGGCTATTTTCCGGCGGGTTGCTTCTTCCAGCATGGTCGGCGCCCGGCAGATAAGGATGTCCGGCTGTATTCCCATTTCCTGCATGGCCTTGACCGAATGCTGGGTGGGCTTGGTTTTCAGTTCCCCTCCGGCTACTTCGGGGATCAGGGTTAAATGAACGGAAATGGCGTTGATCCTGCCGCATTCGTGGATCATCTGCCGGGCCGCCTCCAGGAAGGGAATGGACTCGATGTCCCCCACGGTACCGCCGATCTCCACAATCACCACGTCGGTGTCGGCGTCCTCCCTGGCTACCGCGGTGATGCGGCTCTTTATCTCGTCGGTAATATGGGGAATTACCTGGACCGTCCGGCCCAGGTACCGGCCCTCCCGTTCCTTGCGGATCACCGCGTCATATACCTGGCCGGTGGTGATCGAGTTGGCCCGGGACAGGGGGCCGGAGGTAAACCGGGCGTAGTTCCCCAAATCCAGGTCCGTTTCCGCCCCGTCATCGGTTACATACACCTCGCCGTGCTGGTAGGGGCTCATGGTTCCCGCATCCACATTGATATAGGGATCGCATTTAACCATGCGGACATTAAGCCCCCGCCCTTCCAAAAGAGCGCCCAGAGAAGAGGCGGACACGCCCTTTCCCAGACTGGAACAGACGCCCCCCGAGACAAAGATATACTTGTTCATGTGGAGTGATTATAGGCCAATTGACAGAGCTTGATCCAGCCCTTAAAATTGAATTTATGAATGATGTCCTTCTTTCGGATGCGGATTTTAGCGCCTACAGGACTCTTATTTACAATGAAAGCGGCATTCATTTTACCGCCACCAACCGGGCCATTCTGGAAAGCAGGCTCAAAGAACAGCTCCGGACAAAAGATATCACCGTACAGGCATATTTTGACATCATTGCCAAAAACAAGGAAGAACTCAAGGCTTTTCTGGATTCCATTACCACCAATTTAACCCGGTTTTTCCGGAACCAGGCCCATTTCGATGCCCTGGAACATTTTGTTATCCCCGAACTTCTTAAAATCAAGAGGGAAACGGGCGGTACCCTTATCAAGGTCTGGAGCGCCGGCTGTTCCACCGGAGAAGAGCCCTATACTATCGCGATGCTGTTAAGCGAAATTCTTCCGTCCCCCTGGAAATTTGAAATTACCGCCAGCGACATCAGCCTTAAGTGCCTGATGAGCGGCAAAGAAGGATTTTACGCCGAATCCCGCGTTGCGGGCATCCCCGACAATTACCTAAAAAAGTATTTTGACAAGGTTGAGGGGGGCTACAAGGTTCATGCGGATCTGATGTCCAGGATACGCTTTGACTACCATAACCTTAAAAATGATTCGGGCCAGCGGGGCCTGGATATTGTCTTTTGCCGGAACGTAATCATCTACTTCGACGAAGCCGCCCAGACAGCGGTGATTAACCGGTTCTGGGACGCCATGGCAAACAAATCTTTCCTCTTTATCGGCCATTCCGAATCCCTCTTTGGCATGGATACCAAGTTTGAATTTGTAAAAACCCAATGGGCTACTTTGTATAGAAAATTTATTTAGGGGAATAACCGTGGCTGATGAAATATCCGTACTTATTGTAGACGATTCCGCTTTAATGAGAAATCTTATCGGCAAAATGATCGAGTCCACCCCCGGTCTGGCAGTGGCGGAAAAAGCCATGAACGGAAATTTTGCCCTGCAGAAAATTCCCCGGGTCGAGCCGGATGTAATCTGCCTGGACCTGGAAATGCCCGAAATGAACGGCATCGAATTTCTTAAGGAACGGAAAAACCGGCATATCGACATTCCGGTGATCATCCTTTCTTCCATCGCGGAAAAGGGAGCGGCGATCACCATGGAAGCCCTGTCCCTGGGGGCCAGCGACTTTATCCAGAAACCATCGGGTTCCATATCCGAAGATATCCATACCGTGGCGGATCATCTAACCAGCCTGCTTATCGCGTACGGCGGCAGATACCGCCGGTCCAGGGGGAAAAAGGTCCTGGCTCCGGACGAATACGCCAAAAAGCCCGGCCCGGAAGATCCGGGGAAAAAGCCCGTTATTTCCACAACCTTCGGCCTTTTCAGTACTCCTGTTCAGAAGGAGCCCGCCGAAGCCCCGGCCCGGATCCGCAGGCCGGGAAAAACCGAGGTGATTGCCATCGGTATTTCCACCGGCGGTCCCGACGCCCTGCGGGTGGTTTTTTCCGGCCTGGATCCGGATTTAAAGCAGCCCATTTTGGTGGTCCAGCACATGCCCGCGGGGTTCACCCTGGAATTTGCCAAAAGCCTTGACCGGATCAGCCCCCTAAAGGTAAAGGAGGGGGAAGAAGGGGATATCCTTACCCCCGGATGGGCTTACATCGCCCCGGGAAACAAACACATTGAAGTGGAACGCAAGGGCGGTTCCGCGCTGCTCCGCCTTTCCGACGCCCCCCCGGTTTCGGGCCACCGGCCTTCGGCGGATGTCCTCTTCGCGTCGGTTGCTATGGCCTATACCAACCATGTGCTGGGGGTCATCATGACCGGCATGGGCCGGGACGGCGCCCAGCAGCTGGGCACGGTGTACAAGGAAGGGGGCATTACCCTGGGCCAGGACGAAAAAACCGCCGTGGTCTACGGAATGCCCCGGGTAGCCTGGGAGCTGGGCCATGTGATGGAACAGGTGCCCCTGGCACAGATGGGCCGGCGGATCTGCGAAGTGGCCAAAGAAAGCCGGTAA
>JAISDG010000167.1 GCA_031265015.1 Spirochaetaceae bacterium
CCGGCCCGTACAGGGGCCGTAGCTTGTCCCGTTTACCGTCACTTCCACCCAGAACAGGCGCTCGTGTTCCGGGCCGGTCCGTTTGACCAGCCTGTAGACGGGATATGCCTTATAGAGCCGCTGGCTTAGTTCCTGGAGCCGGGATTTGTTGTCCTGGGCGGCCTTTTTGTCCAGCACCCGGTCGATTTCGGGGTTTATCCGGGGGGCCGCAAAGTCCCGGGCGGCCCTGAACCCCGAATCCAGGTACAGGGCGCCGATCAGGGCTTCCAGGGCGTCGGCGAGGATCGCCTTTTTGGTTCTGCCCCCGGTTTGTTCCTCGCCCTTTCCCAGGAGCAGCGCCGTATCCAGCCCCAGCTCCAGGGCCATACCGGAGAGGATCTCTTCGGAAACAACCACGGATTTTATCTTCGCCAGCTCCCCCTCGTTTTTCTCGGGAAACCGCTGGTACAGCAGGGACACGGCGACGGCTCCCAGCACCGCGTCCCCCAGGAACTCCAGCCGCTCGTTATTGGCCCGGACGGGACCCGCGCGGGAAAGGGCTTTGGATTCGTTGGTAACGGAACGGTGGGTCAGGGAAAGGTTCAAAAGCTCCAGGCTTTTGAACCGTATCCCCGCGGAACGGCAAAATGAACGAAGTTCTTTTTTCCGTTCCGCGCCCGGAGCCGGAAGGCCCACCTTACTTCTGCTGGGATTTTATGTATTCGTAGGCGTCCTTGACGGTTTCGAATTCATTGGCCTTTTCGTCGGGGATGGAAATGCCCATCTCTTCCTCAATGGCATAGACCAGCTCATAGGTGTCAAGGCTGTCGGCGCCCAGGTCCTGACGGAACGAAGCTTCCATCGTTACCTTTTCGGCGTCAATTTCAAGTTTATCGGCGATGAGTTTTTTCATCTTTTCAAACAATTCATCCATATTTTAGGCGCTCCTCTTCGATAAAGACTTAGTTTTTGGCTTCCGGAACCATTACCTGTTTACCCCGGTAAAAACCGCATTTGGGGCAGGCTCTGTGCAGAAGGACCTTGTTGCCGCAGCCTGAACATTCCACCATGGTGGGAGGGGACAGTTTCATGTTTTCCGACTGCCGCCGGCGGGTTCTGGCTTTTGACGTTTTCGCTCTGGGTACTGCCACTTGATAACCTCACTTAGCGCCGGAAGCTTTCTTTGCCTCTCCGGCGGTTTTAATCTAACAAAAACCGACATTTTTGTCAATCTCAAGGGCCGGTAAATTTTGCCTTCAGGGCCCGTTCCACCAGGGGCGGAACCATGGCGGAGGTATCCCCCCCGAAAAAGGCCAGTTCTTTAATCGCCGAGGACCGGATCACGAAGTACCGGGGGTCGGTGGTCAGAAAAACCGTTTCTATTTCCGGATTCAGGGCCTTGTTCACCATGGAAAGTTCAAATTCGTAGGAAAAATCCCCTTCCCCCCGGACCCCCCGGATTAAAACGGGGATGTGCCGCTCCTTCAGAAAGTCCACAATAAGCCCCGTCCACAGGCCGACCAGGACATTTTTCCAGGGTTTTACCAGTTCCGAAACCATGCTCAGCCGTTCTTCCGCGGAAAAAAGGTACTTTTTCAGGCGGTTTTCCGCAATTATTACGGTAAGTTCGTCAAAAATAGCCGCCGCCCGTTGTATAATATTAACATGGCCCAGGGTGGGCGGGTCAAAAGAACCGGGAAAAGCGGCTTTGATCATGATAAGCACAAGCATACGGCAGTCCGCCGGAAGGTTCAAGCCGGGGAACCGGGGGGCTTGACCTCCGTACGCTTATCGTGCTTTTATTATTCGGGTGATACGGGCCGCTAGCTCAGTAGGTAGAGCAACGCCCTTTTAAGGCGTGGGTCACACGTTCGAATCGTGTGCGGCTCATAAGATAATTCCTTATAGGATAAGGAATTACGGAAAACAGCTTTTCATTTTAAATGGATTTATGTGGCACCGTGTACGGTATTTTTTCTTATTTGGAGAAAGAATTGCCACGTATACCCAAGCCGTTTAAGACCCACAGGCGGTCTGATTCAAAAACGTTCCCTAACGTTAATCCGGCGGCTTTAACCGAGGCTCTACTTGTTTACGATGCGTTCTCCCGCTCGTAGAGAGCAATAAGGGAATCCTGCAAAACTTGAGAGAAGTTGATGTGCCTTGCCTCCGCGAAGGTATTAAGCCAGGCGGGGATGGTCAGGTTCTTCCGTATTGCCCTGGTACCGTACTTTTCCGTATAAGCGTCCATGTCCAGGACAAGGACACTTACAAATCCTCCCGGATCGGGATGGATGGTTTCAACAGGGCTTGCCCCGGGTACAGGCTTCCCGTCCTCAAGCTCGGTGAGTACCCAGCCGGAGGCGGCGTCTGTCCCCATAAGGATAGCTTCGGCAAGAGAAGCGCCGCCGCTTGCACAGCCGGGAAGATCCGGCACTTCGACGGCATAACCGCCTTCACCTTCATAGAAAATCGCGGGATACGTCAGTTTCATTCGATTTCCTGAAACTTCATATTCCAAGTATACGCATAATACGCATAATCTGTCAAGTAGAGCCTCCCGGTTTTAGCCAGGGCAAAAAATACTTGTTGACGCATGGTACTATATGTGATACTATATAAGCATGGCAGGTGTGGAAAAAATACTCGAAAAAATGAGACGGCAGCCCAACGGCATTAGCTTTCAGGAAGCGGACAGAGTCCTGGCGGCCCATGGGTACCGCTTGACGGCAGAAAGGTTCTCATTGCCAGTATATTAACAAAAACGGCGACGTCCTCACGGTTGCCAAAAGAAGCCCGCTTAAAAAAGTGTATGTTACGGCCATCCTTGAAAGAATTGACGAATACCAGGGGTAATTTTATGAAGAAAAGCGATTATCTTAACCTTCCGTACCACATTGTTATTCAGCACATCATCGACGAGAGCGGCTCGTATTATTTTGCCGCGGTCCAGGAATTTGACGGATGTATGAGCCACGGGGATACCTACGAGGAAGCCTTTCAGAATATCCGGGAGGCCATGGAAGGATGGATCGAAACCAAACTTGAAAACGGGTTTCCTGTTCCCGAGCCGGCGTATGAAAGCCAGTACAGCGGCAAGTTTGTACTCCGCCTTCCGAAGACACTCCATGCCCGGCTGGCCATGGAAGCCGAAAAAGAAGGGGTTTCTCTTAATCAGTACGCATTGTACCGCCTGAGTACGTCCACAGGCTAAAGCCGGGTTATGCGCACTTCCCTTGACAGGGCGTATTTCCCGGGACTATCCTTAATCACATGAAAAAAGGAAATTATTAACTGTGGGGGTCTGTTACCAATTTTAACCGCCCTAAAGCTCCCCCGCCGGAAGGCGGGCTCTTGGGTAGTAAGCCCGCGGACGGAATAAAGAGTTACAGTCGGACAAGGCGGATTTGAACCGCCGACCTCTTGGTCCCGAACCAAGCGCGCTACCAGCTGCGCTATTGTCCGATAAGAAAAAGCCCGTCCAGACGACGGGCTTTTCGTAAAACCGCTTTTGCGGTTTTACGACGGGAGCGACGGGGCTTGAACCCGCGATCTCCGGCTTGACAGGCCAGCGTGATAAACCAGCTTCACTACGCCCCCAAAACTGTTGTATCAAATATACCGGAAACGAAAGGTTTTGGTCAAGTGGCCGCGCCGCGCCACGGTAATTTAACCATAGCGGAACGTTCGTTTTTTACGGGACGCAACACGGAGGTTCTAACGCCGGACAAAATACAATTCCCGAACCGGGCGGCCCGCATCCAGACCCTTTTTTTCAAATTTGGTCCGGGGCCGCCAGTTCTGCCCCGGGGCAAAGTCCGGGGGCTTAAAAAGCCCCGGGGTGGCCTCAAGTTCCTCCAGGGCGGAATTCCCGTAGTCTTCCCAGTCGGTAACCATGCAGATATAGCCCCCGGGACACAGCCGGGAGGCCAGCAGATCCGTAAAGGGCCGCCTGACAAGCCGCCGCTTGTGGTGCCGCTTTTTCGGCCAGGGATCGGGGAAAAAGATGTGGAACGCCTCGGCGGTCCCGGGGGGCAGCATCTTTTCCAGGACTTCCACCGCGTCGTGTTCGATGATACGGACATTGCCAAGGGCGCGGTTTTCAATTTCCCAGACAAGCCTGCCTATACCGGCCCTGAAGACTTCTATGCCAAGGTAGTTTTTCTCCGGGTTTGCCCCGGCGATTTCCGCGGTGGCGCTTCCCATGCCGAAACCGATTTCCACGGTAAGGGGCTTGCTGTTCCCAAAGGCCTCGGAAAAATCCGTTAAGACGCCGGTATAGGGTATCCGGAAAACGCCCCCTTCTTCATAGGCCCGGGCCTGGGCCCGGCTCATCCTGCCGGACCGGAGAACAAAGCTTTTAATGTGCTCCATACAATACAAATCACCCTACAATCATCATCAGCCCCGGACAGCCGGCGTTCAGTTCCTGAGCGGAACAATGTCGGTAAAGGCGGATACGGACCTGGCGGGATCCCTGGACCACAGGGACAGGGATTCTGCCTGGGACGGAAGCCCCAGGGCGGAAATTTCCCCCTCCGCCGCGGGGGGCATTATCGATAAAAGATAGTTTCCCTCATTGTCGTAGGCCAGGAGGTTTTGTTCCGGGTACCGGGAATCTATGCGGTACCGGTTTCCCGTGATGACCAGCAGGGGGAATTCCCTTTCCCGGTCCGGGGGAACATCAAAGGCCAGAAACTGTTCCGCCCGGGAGCCCCCCTTATCCACCAGAACCGCCCGGAACTGTCCCCTGGGAAGGGGGGTGTCGTCTTCCCTGGCAATGGCCCTGGTTCCTATCCAGGTATTTCCGTCAACGGTCTGGGAAATCCAGTCCTTGCTGGTAAGCTGCCAGGAAAGGCCGTCCCAGTCGTGGTAGAGCCACAGCTCTTCCAGATCCTCTATGCCGTCGTCGTCCCGGGGGAGGACAAAAAAACTAAACCGTTCCACGGGATTCCCCCCGTTTTCATAGTAGACCAGTTCCAGGGAACCATAGCGTATCTCCGGCTCCGCCTGGGAGCAGGAAAGAAAAAAAAGAAGGGCCAAAAGGGGCAACAGCCAATATGCTGAACTCCGGGGAAACGGCCGGTACAACGTCATGGGGAACATCATAAGCCTCTTAAAGGGAAAACGACAGGGTCGTAATCGTCTGCCCCGTATATTGGGTCTGGTTAACGATGGATTCAAATTTTATCCCCATGTGGTCGCAGGCATCGCTTAAAAACGAAAGATAAAAAACCCCCAGTTCCAGATCGTTACCGCTTTTATGAAGCTTCCGGTAAAATTCGGAAAGATTATAGCGGGTTACGTCCGCCGCCTTTGTCGCGTCCAGGCTTTCCCTGGTTTCCTTATAGTTGCTGTCGTGGTCGTAGAGCAGCACCTGGAACCGTCCCCGGGTTCCGATTCCCAGGCTGGTTCCCCCGAGTTTCCAGGAAAAGGTCAAAAGGCCGTCTTTTTTCCGCAGGGAATCAATCACCGGCAGCCGCAGCTTTGGATCCCGTAAAACCCGCAGGATATGTACCCGGTCGGTTTTATACAGCAGTTTTGCTTCTTTAAGGATATTCAGGTTTTCGATGTTTGAGGCAAGTTCCATCAGCATCAGGGCGGCATATTCGGCAATGTTTGACTTCCGGAAAGATTCCAGCAGGCATAGCCGGACATCCCTGACAAGATAGAGGTAGTCCCGGGATTTAAAAAACTTAACCAGCACAAACCAGGTAAGGGGATGGGCAAAGCTTAAGAATTTCTGCAGGATCAGGATCCGGGTTTTTTTTTCCTCCTCCAACAGGGCGTCTTCGCCGTTAATGCTTTCGTAAACCGGCTTTAGCAGTTCCTCCCGGATTTCCTCAAGTTCGGCGGCATGGGCGGCCATAAAATTGGCGGGGGATCCTTCCTGGAACCGGGTTTTCTCGTCAATGATCTCCAGGGGATTGGAATGATTCCACTTTTTTACCGGCTCCATTCCCTGGATCCGCTCCAGAGAAACAAAGGTATAATTACGGTACAGAATGCTAAAGATGATAAGCTTGGTCAGATCAATAATTTCCGCCCGGCTTGACACCGGTTCCACCCCCGAAACTTCGATCTTTGAAAGATAGTCCGCCGTCACCATGTGCTGCAAAAAAGCGGGACCTACCTTTTCCATGAATATCCCGTACCCTTCCGTCTGATCTCCCATTTTAAGCCGGTTGATTTTAACCTTCTGTTTCAGCAGATCCGAAGATCCCTCTTCGGTAAAAACAAATTTAAGGGGCAGTTCGATAAATTGTTTCTTTTCGGCGGCGGACATTTACCAGCTTATTTCCATGGTCAGCGCGGCCCCGAGAAAAACCAAATCCGCCATGGGGATGCCGCATTCCACCACGGATCCGTTAACCGTACAGCTTCCCGGAAACACCGCTGTTTTTCCTTCCTGGTCAAACCAGCTTATCCGGGGCGCTTCCGGCAGGGTAAGGGCAAGAAAAAAAGCGTACCCTTCCAGGGCCTCCCGGGCCAGTTTTTCAAATTCCGCGTTACGGGGTTCCGATCCGGGAAAGGAGAGGATTATCTTTTTTTGGGCCATGTCGGCCTTAAACTGCCTGCCGGAGGAATCAAAAAAAGCCTCCAGCGCCCGGGGATTCGCAAAGGAAAATTCCGCCCTGTGTACCGTGTCCGCCCCGGCTTCCCGGGAGGAATAGGAAACCAGCGTCAGGCCGTCGATCCGCGCAACGGACCGCTCCAGATCCGCCCTGCCCACCGGCACCGGAAGCCACCGTTCATTGCCGTCCAGCGCACCCATGTTTTCCAGGTCCCGGGCGACCCGGTATTCGCAGGCTATAACTCCGGACCCGTTGCCGTTAAGCCGGACCCTTGATTCCGCTCCGATACAGGAACAAAAAAGCGCGCAGCCGGCGGCCGCGGCCAGCCGGGCGGCCGCTCTGGCCAAACGCCCCGGCGGCCGCCGGAACCTGGCAGGAAGAAAAGCTACAGTTATCCGGGGCATGCCTAAAACTCCTCTGAATGGATTTTCATATCCTGAATTCGTACTGCTGTTTCATTCTCAATCATTTTAAAAGCTTTATTCAAGACCGATTCCCCGAAAACCCGGGAATTAGAGACCAGAGCGCCTCCAATCTGGGCAAAAGAAAGGGAATCCTGCAGATCCACCTCCGCGGCGCTTATATGGAAGCGCCGCCGGAGCTTTTCGGTGACAGACTTAACAATTACCCGCTTATCCTTGATACTTCCAATATCAGGAATTTCAAAGATCATCTGAATCATGGATACGATCATATTCCCCGATACTCATAGTATACCGTGGAATTAAGGATTTGCGAAGTATGGGCCGCATGAGGGCAAAAAAACAGCTGGCCGCGGCATTTTTTGCGTGCTGCATAGCCTCCTTTGCCTTTGCCCAGGAGGATCAACCGCCATCGGCGTATCCCGTACCGGAGCAGGCGGCGGCGGAACCGGCGCCCGTCGAAAGCGCCCGGCTGGCGCTGGACGCGGCGGAAACTTCGGCGGAAAGGCACCGCCGGGAAATAACCGAAGAAGCCAGCGCCCAGCTCTTTCACATGGATCTCTGGGGATCCGACGCATCCCTGTACATAAACGGCTACTGGAAAGGCTCTTTGAGCGTTAACTGGGGCATTGCCAATTCTCCCCTGGGAACCGCCCCGGAATCGGACGACTCGCCCCTGCTCTTTACCCAGGAGGCGGATTTGACCCTGTCCCTGTGGCTCTGGCAGAAATGGTTTCTGGAAGTGAGCTTCCTGGACGATTATGACGTGAACACCTACCGCGCCGGGTACCAGGGCTTTCCGGGAGAAACAGTCCAGTACGTAGGCATCGGCAATACGGGGCTGGATTTCCCGGTCTTTCCCTATCTGGACCTGGGGGGCGATTCCCCCTCTTCCCTGGGTATCTACGGCCGCTTCGGGTCCGATACCCTCACCTTTCATACCCTGGTCCGGTACGACGCCGCCGCCAGGGAAGAGCGGACCTTTGTGGGGAACCGGGAACGGAGCTTTTCTACCCTGTCTCCGGACAAGCCCGTCCGGGGGAAGTCCTTTGTCCTGCCCGACGAAAACATCCCCTCGGCGCCGGTGGTTTATTTTGAAGACAAAAACGGCGGCCTCAGCGGCGGGGGCCGGCGCTGGCGGCTTGCCAATCCCAGCGAGTACGCCGTCAGCGCCCGGTACGGCGTGGTGGAGCTGGTCCGGGAAGCGCCGGGGATGGTGGCGGTAAGCTATCCGGGA
>JAISDG010000181.1 GCA_031265015.1 Spirochaetaceae bacterium
GGGGGTAGATCCCCGTCTGCGCCCCCCCGATACCCACGGAACCGGCGGGAATTTTGGTCCGGGGCGCCGCCAGCCGGGGGGTTTCCAGCGCCGGATCAAGGCCGCCCAGGTAGGAAAAACCCGGCAAAAAACCCAGCATATATATCCGGTATTCCGGTTTTGTATGGCGGGCGATTATCTCCGGGGGGGAAAAGCCCGTGTGCCGGGAAACGGCTTCCATATCCGGGGCAAAGTCCCCTTCATAGCAGACGGGGATCCGGACCATCTGTCCGCCGGCGGAAAGATGGTCCTTCGTTTTTGCCGCCCGGTTTTTCAGCCGGGCCGCAAGCCGCCGTGAGGAAATGCGCAGGGGATCAAAACACACCAGGAGCGACGCGTATGCGGGGGCCATGTCCCGCACGCCGGGAATGGGCCGCAGGCGAAGGCTTTCCGCCAGGGCGTGAACCCGGTCGTTGATTTCGGGAGCTATCGTTTCGCCGAATTCAACGCACAGCGCGCAGTCCCCGGCGGGATATATCTCCATGGTTTAACCCCTTACCGGCCCGGCATACCGCCGGGGGAATCAAAGTATCCCAGGGCGAGGGTTTTTTCAAACCAGGGCCGACAGGTTTCTTCCAGTTCCAGCGCGGAAATGACACATTCGTTCATCAGGGTGATGACGGCCTTCAGTTTTGTCAGATTCATGCCGTCTACCGCGGGAACCGCTTCGCCGTCCATGTCGATAAGGCCGCATTCATTCGCCGCGGCCAGGGCTTTTTCTTCCAGCCCGGGACTGTACAGCGCGCCGGGACTGCGGGTAAGGTACGCCAGGGCGGAGGCGATGCCCCAGGCGCCCCAGTTGGAAACCGTGGCGCTTACGACCGTATCCGCGGCGGTCGCCGCGGCCAGCCCGCCCCCGCAGCCGCAGGCGCAGCTTCCCTCCGCCGCCCGGGGAATAAACCGCCGCAGGTGATCGCCCAGGGTTCCCATGCCGCATTCGTTCCCCAGGTCCCCGATGGCCAGGGTGGGAACCCCTTTGTTCTGCAGAAGGCGGAACAGGACGTCGCTTTTTGCTTCCAGCGGCGTTACGTCAAAGCCCAGGGCGTTATGGTATACTCCCAGCTTGTTGGCCCCCGCGGCTTCAACGGCAACGCAGAACGAAGGAAAGGCGCCCTCCGTTCCGGCCAGGGAAACAACGCGCTCCGCCTGGGCGGAGGCCGCGGCGGCGTCCTTGGTAAATTCAACAACTGCCGCGTCATAGCCCATGACGGCCGCGCACCGTTCCATCGCGGACACGGCCTCCCCGGGGACGACAAACACGGGCTTGACGCCGAGGGCCTTTACCAGCGTCCGGGCCAGGGCCGCCGCGCCGAGAGGGCCGTCGGTTTCCTGTTTGTTATAGGGGCGGAGCACAAAACCGGTGATGAAGTACACCGTGTCCCCGGCCTTAAGCCCCTTAAGCAGCAGGCCGGCGGCGTGCATGGCAAGGGGGCCGCCGGCCAGGCGGCGGGATTCATCATACAGAATGGCGGACACGCCGTACCCCCGGGGATCCAGGTTCATCAGGCTGTCCAGGCTTCTCCCCAGGTTGAGCCGCGTTAGTTCTGCCTGGGTCATGTTAGTTTTTCTTGTATCCCGTTACTTCGGAAAATTCCCTCATCACCTCGTCCTGGATCTTTTTAAGCAGCTCCGGCGCTTTGCCTCCCGCGGGTTTTCCGTCAACCTCGCAGGCGGACAAACCAAAGGTACTGGCGCTGGAAGTCAGGATCTCGTCGGCGTTAAAAAGTTCGGACAGGGTAAAGTCCCGCTCTTCCACGGGGATGCCCAGCCGTCTGCAGGCCCGGGCCAGATGGCTCCGGGCAATTCCCCGCAGAATCAGGTTGTCCGCGGGATGGGTAATAAATTTTCCGTCCTTGATGATATGTACATTACTGTGGGCGCACTCGGTGACCGTTTCGCTCCGGTGAAACACCGCTTCATGGCAGCCCGCTTCTTTGGCCCGCTGGGAGGCGATTACGCTGGGAATAAGATTTATCGTTTTGATGTTACAGTGCAGAAAGCGGGTATCTTCCATGGTGATGAGTTTGATCTTCCGGTAAATATCGGGAATGGGTCCCGGTTTGATGATTATCCACAGATTGGAATTTCCTTCGGGGAACGCATGGTTACGCTGTCCCGTTCCGCGGGTAGCCTGCCAGTATACAAAGAGTTCGTTGTCATCCAGCTTGGCAAGCATATCATACAGGATCGTTTTTAACTCATCCCTGGAACAGGAAAGTTTTATTTCCAGCAGCCGGGCGCTGTTAAAAAACCGTTCCACATGTTCATCCAGCGCGAAAATAACCCCGTTAACAGCGCAGGTTGCGTCGTAAACGCCGTCGCCGAAATAGCCCCCCCGGTCATTCATGGGGACCGTCATTTCATCCAGGGGCCCCCATTTTCCGTTGTAATACCCTAACGCATTCATTGTTCACCTCCGCAGCAACAGGTATGGGGAAAGTATAATAGGATGGGAAAAAAGAGTAAAGCTTGCCGCTTTTAGTGAATGTCCCCGCGGGAGCCCCCTGCGGTTTCCGTCCGTTCCCTGTTTGCTTCGGCTAGTTCGTCCAGCTTTCTAATCGCCGCCTGGGAAGCCGGGCTCAGCCTGGGACAATTCGGGAACGTCCCTGCGGCGCCCCCCGAGGTAAGTCGGTGATTCGTATGGTATCGGGGTAAGTAATGTCGGTAAGGGAAGGACAGTACGCAAAAGCCCCCTTACCGATGGTTTGAAGACCTGCCGGAAGGGCAATGGCGGTCAGGGAAGAACAGGC
>JAISDG010000182.1 GCA_031265015.1 Spirochaetaceae bacterium
CCGTGGAATTTAATATTTATTACAGAAAATATTACCGACTTTAATATGTATTATCGTGGCGGGTGCGCTACTTTTCCATTATATCTCTATCCCTTTGATGACCGAAATGAACGCACTCCCAATTTGAACAAAAACATTGTAACTGTTTTTTCCGAAATAATCAACCTTTCTTTCACCACAGAAAAACAAGATAATGAAAATAGCTTTTCCCCAATAGACATACTTGATTATATCTATGCTGTTCTTTACAGTAACAATTACCGGACAAAATACAAGGAGTTTCTTAAAGTAGACTTTCCCCGAATACCTTATCCCGAAAATAAAGAGCAGTTTCAAAAACTTGTTTCTATCGGTTCCCTGTTGCGTAACCTTCATTTAATGGAAAATGTCGGCCCCGCAATGGATACCGCCGATTTTCCTGTTGCCGGGACAAACGAAATAGAAACCGTAAACTATAAAGAAGAAAAGGTGTACGTTAATAAACATCAGTATTTTGAAAACATAGCCCCGGAGATATGGGGCTACTACATCGGCGGCTACCAACCCGCCGAAAAATGGCTCAAAGACCGCAAAGGCCGGGCTTTGTCATTCGAGGATATAGAACATTACCAGAAAATCATAAGTGTTCTAAAAATGACGATAGAATTACAGACGCAGATTGATGAGGTTGTAAATTGAAAAATATATTGGTAGTTTACCCTAAAGCTCCCCCGCATGAGCGGGTTCTTGGGTATTAGACCCCACTGCGAATAAAAAAGGAGGAACAAGACAAAAGTCCAGAGTTCCGGCCCTGCTCCTAGTTGAAGAGCTCTTCCAGGGCTTTTTGCCGCACATAGGCATCCCTGGCTTCTTCAAGGTGTTCCGGCGTCAGGGCGTCCTGGAACGAGCGGACGGTCTCCGCGGACAGCCGGAAGGGCGTAATCCGGTCAAGGGTGGTGTCTACAAACAGTGTATAGACCGCCGCCGGGTCTGCTCCAAGGGCCGCCGCCGGCCCTCCGGTAAAGACAAAGTAAAAGGAAAGGGGCTCCTTAAAAAAAGTATGGTTGTAATGGAATTCCCCGGTGGTGATCATATCGATGGTTTTGGTCAGGGCTGCCTGTTCCGCCTCCGCCTGGGTTTTCCAGGCTTCAAATTTGTCCAATATCTCCCGGAGCCGGGAAACATGGTCTTCGGTCAAAAAAACGCTGACTCCGTCAATGTACAGCAGATACCGGTAACTGGAATAATCTATGTAGTGGAAGGAAAGTGAAACGGCGGCGTTTTTTACTTCCCCCTCACCGCGGAAGATTTGGGCAGACACGGCGGCGGAAAGACAAAGGGCCAGCAGGCACAGCATTGGAACTTTTTTTACATTCAATATTCCACCCCAAAATCGTAATACCCCGCGGGTTGTTTATCCTGGGTTTCCACCGAATCGACCCTGGAAAATTCCGGCCCCCGGTGGAGCCAGGACAGGAACGCCGCCAGCTGCTTTTGGTCACCCTCCGCCCAGACTTCCACGTCCCCATTGGAGGCGTTCCGCACCCAGCCCCGTATCCCCAGCCGGTGGGCTTCACGGATCGCGGAATAGCGGAAGCCCACGCCCTGGACCCTGCCGCAGACCCGGGCAAAGAAAGCAGCCGGCGGTTCCGCGGGCGTTTTTGCTTTAGTTCCCGGCACAACTATGCTCCTTATCTTATTTTAAATTTCGATGAAACCGGTGATAATATCCAGCGCCTGATCCTTAATATGCGGGGAGGTTCATTGCCAGATTACAGCCGGGTCGATATGACCGGGATCGGAAGAACCGGTTAGGCTCATGGCCCACTGTAATTCTCCGGTTATGTCTTCAAGAACCTTTTGTACTCCCGCCGCCCCTTCCGCGGCAAGTCCCTTCATAACCGCTTTGCCGACCCCGGCGGCCTTTGCCCCCAGGGCCAGGGCTTTAAAGGCGTCCATGCCCCTGGCAATACCACAGTCGGCAAAAACAGGTATCTGTTTGTTGATAACCTTGATAATCCGGGGCAGAATTTTCAGCGGCGGCACCGCGTAATCAATGATGCCCTGATGGTGGGATACCATAATGCCGCCGGCGCCGGCTTCCAGGGCTTTTTCCGCGTCCTGTTCGCTTAAAACACCCTTAAGAATAAAAGGCAGCCCGGACGCTTTGACGAAACTTTTGATGTCTTCCAGGGTTTTGGGACTTACCGGATACCCCATTGCCAAGCCTTTATGCCGCTTGCTTCCAAAAACAAAATCCGTGTCCATTCCGAGCGCCAGGACGCCGGCCTTTTCCGCATGGGCTATTTTTTTAAAAATCAGATCCCTGTCCTCATAGGGCTTGATGATTTTAATGACCTTTACGCCGGTTCCGATCAAGGCTTCCAGTTCATCTTCGCTGCCGATGCCGCTCCACATAAGCGCCCCCGCCGCGGCGGCGCCCCGGGCAGTTTCTATCATGCCGTTTGGATAGGTTTTATCCAGTCCCGAAAGGGCGGTCACCATAACCGGCGTGGCAAAGGAAGCGCCGAAAAGTTCCATAGCCGTGGACGCCTTGACCGCATCGATAGTCCGCAGCTCCACTTGCAGGGAATCGAAATATTCCCGGGTTATCAGTTCCGCATTACCCCTGTTTACCTGTTCTCCACTCATATCAGACCTCCCTTGTGATTTGAGTATATCACGAACCCTGTGAGCTCTACAGGTCCTTTTCCCCGAAAAACGCTTCTATGGCGGCGGATGAAAAACCTTCGCGCTTAAGGAAAAACCGGAGGTCCGTATCAACGTCCTGCCGCTTCCGTTCTACAGCCTTTTTTGCGCATCGCTCCAGGAGTTTTGCCTCCCCGTCCCCGGCCAGGGCCGTTTTAAGGGCGGAAGCGGCGGTTTTCCGGTCTATGCCCTTGGCCCGGAGGGCCGTTTCCAGGGTTCGGGGACCTTTTTTTCCCCGGGCCACCCTGGATTTTAGCCAGAGTTTGGCATAACGCCAGTCATCTATCAGGTCCAGTTCCAGAAGCCGGACAAGGACGGTCCGGATGGCCCGGGAAGGGCATTTCCGCCGCTCCAGTTTGCGGGAAAGTCCGGCGGAACATTGTTCCGCCCGGGCAATCAGGCGCAGAGCCGCGGTCTCCGTCTCGCGGCAGTCCGCCGCGTGGCGGAGGGCGGCGGCCGCTTCGGGGTCCAGGGCCGCGCCGGGACACAAAAAAGCCCCCTCGTTGCCGGGGGGCAGATAGGCAGTACCGATAACAAACAGCGAACCATCGTCCAGCCGCACCCGGCGGGTCCCAGGGGAGGGACCGCCTTCAACCGCCGTTACAACGAATCGTTTTTCGGGAAGATCCGCCTGGGCAGAAAGAGGCCCGGCGTCGTGGGCTGCCGCCGCGGAACCTTCCATAAAAAAGCCGGTTAGCGCTTGCTGAACTGGAAACGCCGCCGGGCGCCTCGCCGGCCGTATTTTTTCCGTTCCACCATCCTGGGATCCCGGGTAAGGAACCCGTTACTCCGCAGGGAAACCACATTACCCTGATCTATTTGACAAAGGGCCCGGGCCAAGCCGTGGCGGCAGGCGCCGGCCTGGCCGTTGGAACCGCCGCCGTAAACATTGATCAGCACGTCAAACTTATTTTCGCTGGCGGTGATCATCAGGGGCTGGCGGACCATGATGGCATGTTCACCCTGGGGAAAATACTGGACCAGTTCCCTGCCGTTAACGGTAATTTTACCCGATCCGTCCCGAACATACACTCTGGCGACAGAAGTTTTTCTTCTGCCGGTACCGATTCCAAGATTCTTTATCACGCTGTACCTCTTACAGATTAATAACCTGGGGATTCTGGGCCGCATGGGGATGCTGGGGCCCCGCATACACCTTGACGTTCTTCAAAAGCTTCCGTCCCAAGGGGCCCTTGGGCAGCATCCCTTTAACCGCCAGTTCCATGGGGGACGTGGGATGCTTGGCGGATAATTTTTCATAATTAACTGTTTTAAGCCCGCCCACATAGCCGGAATGGCGGTAGTACAGCTTTTGTACCGTTTTGCGGCCCGTAACAACGGCCTTGCCGGCGTTGATAATCACCACAAAATCGCCTATTTCCTGGTGGGGGGCAAAAATAGCCTTTTCCTTGCCGCGTACAATGGAAGCCGCTCTGGCGGCCACCCGGCCCAGGACCTTGCCCTCGGCGTCGATTACAAACCACTTCCGTTCGACCTTGGCGGGTTTAACAAATACCGTATCCATCTCTATAACCTTCTAAATAAAATTCAAAAAGCCCGGGCCTTTTGCACGGCTCAAATTAAAATGAGCAGCAGATATGGAACCTTATTGTGTTCCAAAAAGAGAAAGCCTGTCAAGACCTGCGCCCGACAGGCCGGCGCGTCTAGCGGTGACGCAGCTTGCGGACCACCATGACCACAAAAGCGGCAATAAAAAAGCCGGTCCGCAGGTTGGGGAGCAGGATGGCTACCGCGGGAACCGAGCCAATGGAAAGCTGGGCTCCGGTGATGCCGAACATGTCCAGAATGGAATATACCGTTTCCACATAGGCGGCGATGGTCCCGATAACCATGAGCATCCAGGCTGCGTCCCGGGTTTTGGACCAGAGCATGATGGCGAAAAATGCCGCCAGCGCCCCGGTCGTAAGCCGGCTTACGATAAAAAGTACTTCCCCCGTATCCATGGCTTCAGTATCGGCCTTTACCGGTAAAATTGCAAGCTATAAATACCCCGCGCCAGGAGGGCCACGGCGCAGCAACCAACCGCCGTCCGCTGCTTCCTTCCAGACCTGACGGAGTTAGGCGGCGATCTCTCGCATGGTTCCTGGCAGCGAGGCGGTCTTAGTATACCCCGAAAGGGTACAATAAAGCAACGGCACTCAGCTTGGTGTGATTGATCCAGGGCCGAATCGGACGGCCGACCTGCTGCTTAGGAGGCAGCCGCTCTATCCACTGAGCTACTGGACCATGCCGGGGAACAAAGGGCGCGCCGGGCTTAACGCATTGCTTTTGCCCGCCGCCGGCGCGCTGGTAGGTTATAATAGAGGTTTCCGTGTCCATTGTCAATGACAAGGTTTTTAGGAATAATGGGGCAAGGAGTCTTTCATGTCCCCCAGACGGATCTATGTCGAGAAAAAACCGGGCTTTGATATTGAGGCCCGTACTGTATGGGCGGACATCACAAACTTTCTGGGTCCCCAATACCCCGCGCTGGCCCGGCTTGCGAATGTACGGATTGTAAACCGCTATGAAATAACGGGGAATCTGACCGAAGAGCAGTTTGGCAGAGCGGCGGCATTGGTTTTTTCCGAGCCCCCCTGTGACCGGGTATTTGTTGACGATGAATCTGTCCGCCGGGGTGATTTCTGGTTTGGCGTGGAGTACCTCCCCGGCCAGTATGATCAACGCGCCGATTCGTCGGAACAGTGCCTGGAGCTGGCGCTGGGCAGGCGGCCCCGGGTGCGGTGCGCGAAACTGTACATCCTTGTTCCTGACGGCGGAACGGTTTTGGACGCCGCGGAACTGGCGGCGGTTAAGGCCTATCTTATCAATCCGGTTGATTCCCGGGAACTGCGGGACTTTTCCGGGGACGAAACTTCAGGCAATCCCCCCGGGAATGGGCTTTCCGCTGGGGATGTCCCGGTTCTGGAAGGGTTTACCGGCATGGATGCCGCCGCCCTGGCGCGGCTTGCCGCGGAATACGGCCTGGCTATGTCGGGGGCGGATCTGGCTTTCTGCCGGCGGTATTTTGCCGCCGAACGGCGGGATCCTACCCTGACGGAACTGCGGGTCCTGGATACCTACTGGTCCGATCACTGCAGGCACACCACGTTTACCACGATCCTTGAATCCATCGGCATAGCAGATAACGACGCTGTTCTGCGGCAGGCCCTGGACGGGTACGAAGCGGCCCGCCGGGAAGTATACGGTCCGGCGGCGGAAACATATCCGAGGACCCTGATGGATATGGCGACCATCGGGGCACGGGTACTAAAAAAACGGGGCCTCTTTGATGATGTGGATGAATCAAAGGAAATCAACGCCTGTACCATCAAAGTACGGGCGGAGTTTGCCCGGTCCGCCGGGGAAGCCGCGGCGGGAAACATAACGGAAGAACCCTGGCTACTGCTTTTTAAGAATGAAACCCACAACCATCCTACGGAGATAGAACCGTTAGGGGGAGCGGCTACCTGCCTTGGCGGGGCGATCCGCGATCCCCTGTCGGGCCGGGCCTATGTACACCAGGCCATGCGGATTACCGGGGGCGGCGATCCCCGGACGGCGCTTTCCGAAACCCTGCCGGGAAAACTCCCCCAGGTTAAGATCGCCCGGGAAGCCGCCGCGGGGTATTCGTCATACGGCAACCAAATCGGGCTTGCCACGGGACAGGTGGCGGAGTTCTACCATCCCGGGTATCTGGCAAAGCGCCTTGAACTGGGAGCGGTCATCGGCGCCGTCCCCGCGGCCCAGGTCCGCCGGGCCGAACCGGAACGGGGAGACCTGGTACTCCTGATCGGGGGAAAGACCGGCAGGGACGGCATAGGCGGCGCTACCGGCTCCAGCAAGGTCCATACCGGGGAATCGGTGGAAACCGCCGGAGCGGAAGTACAGAAGGGCAACGCGGTGGAGGAACGAAAGCTGCAGCGCCTTTTTCGGGATCCGGAAGTTTCCCGGCTTATCAAGCGCTGTAACGACTTTGGGGCGGGCGGCGTTTCCGTGGCTGTCGGTGAACTCGCTCCGGGGCTGGACATCAACCTTGACGCGGCGCCCAAAAAGTACGCCGGCCTTGACGGAACGGAGCTGGCTCTTTCCGAATCCCAGGAACGGATGGCGGTGGTCGCCGCTCCCGCCGATGCCGAAACCCTGATACAAAAAGCCGCCGCGGAAAATCTTGACGCAGTGGTTATCGCTAAGATTACCTTTGGCGAAGCTGAAGGTAATCCGATTAGCTTTGGCGCAGTTAACGATAATCCGCTTACCGGTGCGGCCGAAGATAATCCGGTTACCGGCGAAGCCCGGCTACGGATGAGCTGGCAGGGCAAAACCATTGTGGATCTTTCCCGGCGGTTTCTTGACTCGAACGGCGCTCCCCGGTCGGCAAAGGCGGTACTCCGGCCCGGGACCGGAATGAACAGGGGCGCCGGAATCTTCCCGGAAGCCGAAGCGCCCCGGACCGTACTGGACAAACTGGAACGGGAACTTGCTTCCCTTCGCTCCGGATCCCGGCGGGGACTCCAGGAACGTTTTGACGGATCGATCGGCGCTTCTTCGGTACTGTTCCCCTGGGGGGGACGGGAACAGGGAACCCCCGAATGTGGTATGGCGGCGCTTCTTCCCCTGCCGCCGGAAACAGAGAAAGACGGGCGGCCCGGCGATGGTCCGGCTGTCAGCATGACCGCAAGCCTTATGACCTTTGGCTTTGATCCTGCCCTGACCCAGGCCAATCCCTATGAAGGAGCCAAGGGGGCGGTAAAAGAGGTGCTTGCAAAATTTGCCTGCCTGGGGGGCAATCCCTGGAAGGCCCGCCTTTCCCTGCAGGAATATTTTGAGCGGATGGAAACGGACGAATCCTGGGGAAAGCCCGCCGCCGCCCTGCTGGGCGCTCTGGAAGCCCAGCTTGCTCTGGGAGTTCCCGCCATCGGGGGCAAGGATTCCATGTCCGGGTCGTACCGGGATCCCGCCGCCGGCGTGGACATTGCCGTGCCGCCGACGGTAGTGGTTTTCGCCGCGGGAACAGTCCGGGCCCCTTCGGTCCGTTCGGGAGCCCTGAGCGGTAAACCGGGGAACCCCGTTATTTTGCTGTACCCCGGAAAGGGGGCCATGGAAACCCCTGCCGGTGAATGGACCCTCTTTAGGGCAAACATGAATGGCCTGGCGGCCCTGACGGAGCGGGGCCTTGTACTGGCCGCCTATCCCGTGGGAGCCGGGGGAATCGCCGCGGCCCTTGCCCTTATGGCCTTTGGCAGCATGACCGGAGTCGAAGTCCGTTCCGGCTGCCTGGGTATGGCGGATGAGCGGAACTACTCCGGCGCCGTTCTGGCGGAGCTGGACGGCGAAGCGCTGCGTAACTCCGGCCATGGCCGGGAAATAGATACCGGCGGCTTGTTACAGAACGCGGCGTGGACCGAGGCGGCGTATACCATTGCCGAACCGGTGTTCCGCGTTGTCCGCGAAGGCAGGGCCTCAGCTACCGGCGGGGAACCATCAGCCGAGGTTCCCCTGGCGCAGCTGCGGCAGGCCTACGAATGTCCCCTGGCCCAGGTATATCCCCAGACTTCCGGCGGCGGAACCGCGGCGAAACCGGCGGCCGGTAGTCTGGCCGAGGGCGGAAACCGTGCTGCCTGCATGGCCGCCGGCCCGGACGCCGGGCAAAACCGGGAGAACGCCGGGCGCGATACCGGCTCCGTTAGGCGAAACCAGCCCGGCGCGGCCGGGTCCCGGAGCGTGTCCGGGGGCCCGGCCGTTGGCCCGGCAAAGGCCCGGCCCCTGGTGGCGCTGCCTGTTTTCCCGGGAACCAACTGTGAATGGGACATGCAGCGGGCCTTTCGGGAAGCGGGAGCAAGGACCCGGCTGGTGATTTTCCGGAACCGTAACCCCGGGGACATCAGGGAGTCCACCAAAGAACTGGCGGCGGCAATCGGGGACGCGCAGATCCTCGCCCTGCCGGGCGGGTTCAGCGCCGGGGATGAACCCGACGGTTCGGGAAAGTTTATCGCCAACGCGTTCCGTTCCCCCGTTATCGCCGACGCGGTACAGGATTTGCTCGATCGCCGGGACGGCCTGGCCCTGGGCATCTGCAACGGATTCCAGGCCCTGATCAAACTGGGACTGGTTCCCTATGGCCGTTATACCGAAGCCTCCGCATCTTCGCCCACCCTGACCTTTAATCGGATAGGCCGCCATGTGTCCCGGATGGTAAGAACCCGGGTACTGTCCGTGTCCTCGCCCTGGCTTGCCCTGGAAGAGCCCGGCGCGATCCACGTCCTTCCGGTCAGCCACGGAGAAGGACGGCTGGTGATCGGTGAAGACGAAGCCCGCGCGCTTTTTGCCGCCGGGCAGGCGCCCTTCTGTTATGCCGGAGCGGACGGACAGCCCGCCCTTTCGGAGCCCGACAATCCCAACGGATCGGACCATGCCATCGAAGCCCTGACCAGTCCCGATGGAAGGATCCTCGGCAAGATGGGACATTCCGAGCGGCGGGGGCCCTTTGTTCACATCAATATACCGGGGAACAAAACACAGCGGATTTTCGAAGCCGGGGTACGGTATTTCCGGTAAGGGCTCAGGTACTTGTCCGGGTCAGACAAACAGATTTCCGGCTCAGATGAACAATCGTCTGACTCAGACGGACAGCCGTCCGGGACGCCGCCTTCGCCGTCATCGTCCCATAATCCGCCATCCACGGTAAAACGTACCGGCATTTAACGCAATTTTAACAATCCCTTCACGCGGTTTTAACAAAGCGGCGGTATGCTGCCGGTATGCTTAACCGCCGCCGGTTTGACGTTTTTTTCAAATACCTGTTCCGGGTGATGTCCTTAAGCTCGGTACTTGCCCTGGCTTCCATCCTGGTTTTTGTGTGCGTCCAGGGGGCAAGACCGTTCATATTCCCTACCGCCCGGGGGATACGCATTGTTCCCGAAAGAATCGAAGAGATTGCCGTTAACGGCACAACCTACCGGGATCACACCACCTTTATCCACATTCCCCCGAATACCGGAATGATTACCATAGGTTTTTCCGGCGGGGGAATTTCGGGGACCCTGGAAATTGCCGTGGACAACGCCGAAAAGGATCCGGAAAAAGCGTTACGCTTTACCGCCGCCGGCGAAGAGGGGGAAATCACCTATCCCCAGGCCTATACCTGGACGGTAACGTATCCGGGTTTGCTGCCGGGGATGTCGTCGAAGATCCACATTTTACTGCCCGAAAGGCCCTACGGTTTTTTCCGGTTTATCACCGGCCTGGAGTGGCGGCCGGCCTACGACAAACTCTACGGCATCCTGCCGATGATAGCCGGCACCGTCATTGTCAGTTTTGCCGCCATCCTTTTGGGGCTTCCCTTGGCGCTCCTTTCCGGAGTTTTTCTCGCTGAGTTTATCCCCCCAAAACCGGCTTCCCTTATCAGGGGCGGCATAGAACTTTTGGCGGGAATTCCCTCGGTGGTGTACGGATTCTTCGGCCTTATGGTCATCGTCCCCTGGGTAAAAGAGGTCTTTCGTCCGCCCTCGGGAAACGGCCTTCTTGCCGCCGCCCTGGTCCTGGGGGTGATGATCCTGCCCACGGTCATCACCATTACCGAAACATCCCTCCGGGCCGTTCCCGATTCCATCCGGGAAGCGTCCCTCTCCCTGGGGGCCAGCAAAATGCAGACGGCCTGGTCGGTAGTACTGCCCCATGCCAGGTCGGGAGTCATAGCCGGGGTAATTCTGGGAATATCCCGGGCCGTGGGGGAAACCATGGCGGTTATTCTGGTGGCGGGAAACTCCCCCCAGCTTATCCGGGGAATTACCGACAGCATCCGTACCCTAACCGCGACCATTGCCCTTGAAATGGGATATGCCGAAGGCCGGCATAACGAAATGCTTTTCTCCATCGGGGTGGTATTGTTCGTTCTTATCCTGGTTCTTAACGGCTTTATCCTCCTGGCAAGGCGGAAAGCGGAGGTATCGGCATGAAGCGTATCATGAAGGGGATGACCAAAACGCGGAAAATCCGCGACGGTCTTCTGTACGGAACGATGGCGGCCGGCCTTGTTCTGGTGGGGGGGATCCTGTTTTCTATCCTTGCCTATATTCTTGTCCAGTCCGCGGGTTTCTTAAACCTTTCCTTTATTTTTACATCCGCCGAAGAGGGGGGCATTTTCCCGATGGTCATTACCACCTTTTATATGGTGCTGGTTTCTCTTGCTATCGCCCTTCCCGTGGGAATCATGACGGCGGTTTTCCTGAACGAATATTCGGCCAATACCCCGGCGATACGCCTGCTCCGCCTGGCCATCGAAACCCTGGCGGGGATACCGTCGATAATTTACGGCCTCTTCGGCCTCCTGATGTTCTGCCGGGTTTTTAAATTCGGCCAGTCCATTATAGCCGGGGCCCTTACCTTAAGCATTATGATTCTGCCGGTGATCATCCGGACTGTGGAAGAATCCCTTAAAACCATTCCCGATTCCTTCCGGGAAGGAAGCTTTTCCCTGGGGGCGGCAAAATTCCAGACGATCTTTTTTGTGGTGATCCCTCCGGCCCTGCCGGGGATTGTTACCTCGGCGATTCTTGCCGTGGGCAGGGTAGTGGGGGAATCCGCCCCGGTGCTCCTGACGGTGGGGATTACCAGGAACCTTCCCCGGTCTGTTTTTGAATCGGGCCGTACCCTGACCATACACCTGTATTATCTGACAAAAGAGGCGATCAATCCCGATGACTTTGGCATAGCCTTTGCCACCGCCGCCGTCCTTATTATCATGGTGCTTTTAATCAATACGGCCACAAAGATCATTACCCTGATTTTTAAAAAAAGAATGGGAGGACAGTAATGGCGCCTAACAAAATCGAAGTTACAAACCTGGATTTTTTTTACGGTGATTTTCAGGCCTTAAAAAATATCAACTTTTCCCTTGCCCGTCAGGAAGTGTCCGCCCTTATCGGTCCTTCGGGGTGCGGAAAATCAACCTTTATCAGAATCCTGAACCGCATGAACGACCTTATCCCCTCCTGCCGCATTGCCGGAAGCGTCCTGCTTGACGAGGAAGATATATACAACGGTATGGACGTAACCGAACTGCGGACCAGGGTGGGCATGGTATTCCAGAAGCCGAATCCCTTTAACATGAGCATCTTTGACAATGTCGCCTACGGCAAAAGAATGCAGGGTTTACGGAATAAAGAGAAGCTTGAAGAACTGGTAGAGGTATCCCTGATCAAGGCCGCGCTGTGGGACGAGGCAAAGGACAGGCTTAAAAAATCCGCCCTAAGCCTTTCCGGGGGCCAGCAGCAGCGGCTCTGCATAGCCCGGAGCATCGCCATGGAGCCGGAGATCATCCTGATGGACGAACCGACCAGCGCCCTGGACCCAATAGCCACCGGCAAAATAGAAGAGCTTATCGGGGAGCTGAAAAAAGACTACAGCATTATCATTGTGACCCACGCGATGCACCAGGCGGCGCGGGTCAGCGACAAAACGGCGTTTTTTCTGCTGGGGGAACTTATCGAATACAACGATACCAGGGCCCTGTTTACCAATCCGGGAGACAAGAAAACCGAAGATTATATTTCCGGAAGGTTCGGTTAACCGCCTCTACCTTTCATACAAGGACGCGTAATGAAAAACAAACGAGTGCTTTTTTCCGAAGAAGTTGACGGCCTGCGCCACGATATTCTTGCCATGTCCTCTCTGGTTGAAGAGGGCCTGGGAAAAGCCCTGGCGGCTTTTCAGGACAACAACAGGGAACTGGCAAAGGCTGTCCGCGAAGATGACTCCGCGGTTAACGCCATGCAGCTTAAAATAGAAGACGCCGTGGTTATGCTTATCGCCACCCAGCAGCCCGTGGCCCGGGACCTGCGGGAAATTTTTACGATTCTGAAGATCACGGTGAACCTTGAACGGGCGGGGGATCATGCGGTACACTTGGCAAAGACGGCCATGAAACTTTCGGGCAAGGCGTCTTTCCGCGCCATGGAATCCCTGGAGCCCATGGTCAAAACCTGCCAGGAGATGATCCGCGCTTCTATTTCGGCGTACCTGAAGCAGGACCCGGAAGCGGCCCGGAAAGCTGCGGCCCTGGACGACATTATTGACGCCGAGCATAAAAAAGTTTCCGAGGAAATGCTTAAGCTGATGAAAAAACATCCCGAACTGCTCAAAAAGGCCCTGCGGTTTCTTACTACCTCGGGAAATCTTGAACGGGTGGGGGATCATATTACCAACATCTGCGAAGCGATAATTTATATGATAGAGAGCAGGCACGAAGAACTCAATGAATAAGGCTCCTGGAAACAACGTTTCCTTAAACAGAGTTTCCTTAAACAAAGCTTTTACAAACAAGGCCGTTATCCTAATCATCGAGGACGATCCGGAAATTCAGGAAATGCTTGCCCTTGCTTTTTCGGGCGAAGGGTGGAAGCTCCTGGCCGCGGGAACGGGAGAAGAGGGCATCGTTCTTCTTGAAAAACACGGGGCCGACTGCGTTATCCTTGACATTATGCTTCCCGGAATGGACGGCCTTCGGACGCTCAAAAAGATCAAGGCGGAAAGCCGGTGGAAAAGCGTCCCGGTCATTCTTGCCACGGCAAAAGGGGAAGAGCCGGATATTGTTACCGGCCTGGAACTGGGGGCCGACGACTATATTGTTAAACCCTACAGCCCCCGGGTGTTAACGGCCAGGATCCGGGCGGCTTTGCGGCGGCTTGAAGAACCCGCCGGGGACAGGGAAAAACAATTCTGGCAGGCGGGAAACCTTACCATCGATGTTTTACGGCACGAAGTTCTCCGGGAGGGAGAGCCCCTGGATCTTTCCGCCACGGAGTTCGCGATACTCCTTCATTTTATGTCCCACCGGGATATTGTTTTTTCCCGGAATCAGCTTATTGCCGCCGTTCACGGCCCCGATTATCCGGTAACGGACCGGTCCGTGGACGTACAGATCCTTGCCCTGCGGAAAAAACTGAAAGAA
>JAISDG010000213.1 GCA_031265015.1 Spirochaetaceae bacterium
CTGCCGAATTCCACCCGCACCAGGCCGGCCTTTTCCTTTAACGAAGAAACTTCCAGTTCCCGGCAGATGATCCGGATCTCCGCCAGGGCCAGCAGGCTGGCCGCCTCGTCCGGGGGCGGGCCAAAGCGGTCCGCCAGCTCCGCGTGGAGGCCCTCCAGTTCTTCCCTGGTTTTGACGGCGGCGATCTTTTTGTAGACCTCCATCTTTTCCTGGGGGCTGTCGATGTAGGGATCGGGGATAAACCCCGAATATTCCAGTTCCAGCAGGGGTTCCGTTTCCGCCTCGTAGTTTTCGTTCTCCAGTTTCCGGACCGCTTCGTCCAAAAGCCGGATGTACAAATCAAAGCCCACCGAAAAAATGTCCCCGCTCTGTTCCCTGCCCAGGAGGTTCCCCGCCCCGCGGATCTCCAGGTCCTTCAGGGCGATCTTAAAGCCCGAGCCCAGTTCGGTAAAATCGGAAATAACCTGGAGCCGCCGGATGGCCAGTTCCGAAAGGGACCGGCCGCCGGGGTAAAACAGGTACGCGTAGGCCACCCGGTCCGAACGGCCCACCCGGCCCCGCAGCTGGTAGAGCTGGGAGATGCCGTACATGTCCGAGCGGTCTATGATGATCGTATTCACGTTGGGGATATCGATGCCGTTTTCGATGATCGTGGTGGATACCAGGACATGAAAGCCCCCGTGGATAAAGCGGCGCATCACATCCTCCAGATCCCGGGCGTCCATCTGGCCGTGGGCGGTTTCGACCGACATTTCCGGTACTATCCGCTCCAGCATGATCCTGACTTCCCGCAGGTCTTCTATCCGGTTGTGGAGGAAGAACACCTGCCCCCCCCGTTCCGCCTCGGCGCGGATTGCCGCGGCCACCCGGTCCTCGTCAAAGGGGCCGATGGCCGTTTCTATGGGATGCCGGTTCAGGGGCGGGGTGCTCAAAAGGCTCATGTCCCGGATTTTAAGCAGGCTCATGTGGAGGGTCCTGGGTATGGGGGTCGCGCTTAAGGAAAGGCAGTCCACGTTGATCTTCAGCTCCTTCAGTTTTTCCTTGTCCTTAACCCCGAAACGCTGTTCCTCGTCCACCACCAAAAGGCCCAGATCCTTAAAGGCCACATCCTTCTGGATGATCCGGTGGGTCCCCACCAGGATGTCCACTTCCCCCCGGGCGGCGGCGTCCAGGATGCGGCCGCTCTCGGCGGGGCCCACAAAGCGGGACAGCATGGCCAGGGTAACGGGAAACTGGCTGAACCGTTCCTTAAAATTTTCGTAGTGCTGTTCCGCCAGGATCGTGGTGGGCGCCAGGAACGCCACCTGTTTCCCCCCCATAACCGCCTTAAAACAGGCCCGGACCGCCACTTCGGTTTTGCCGTACCCCACGTCGCCGCAGACCAGCCGGTCCATGGGATGGGGGGCTTCCATATCGGTCTTGATCTCCTCCACGCAGCGGAGCTGATCTTCGGTTTCCTCAAAGGGAAAGGCCGCCTCAAAAAGAAGCTGCCATTCCGTATCCGGGGGAAAGGCAAAGCCCGGGGCGGCCTTGCGCTTTGAATAGAGGAGGATGAGCCCTTCGGCGATGTCTTCCACCGATTTCCGCACCCGGCCCTTGCGGTTTTCCCAGCTTTTGGATCCCAGCTTGTCCAGCCGGGGGGGCGTCCCCTCGCTGCCGATATACCGCTGTACCAGGTTGACCTGCTCGATGGGAACGAAGACAGCCTCGTCGTCCAGGTATTCGATCTTGACATAGTCCCGCTCATGGCCCCGGGAGCGGATCCGTTCTATCCCTTTAAAGAGGCCGATGCCGTAATTCACGTGGACCACGTAATCCCCGCTGTTCAGTTCCACAAAGGTATCGATGGGACTGCTCCTGACCTTTGAGAGGGACCGGGGGGGCCGTCTGCGGCGGCCGAAAATTTCGTTTTCCTGGACCACCATGAGTTTCGCGTCGGGCAGGGAAAATCCCGCGGACAGGGGCAGGGAAACCACCGATAGCCCCGTTGGGGACCCGGTTTGGCCCTCCCCGTCCGCCGGCCGCAGCAGCTGCTCTATCCGGGCTGCCTGGACTTCCGATTCGGCGGCCACGGTAATGGTCCAGCCCTGTTTGAGCAGCGACCCGAATTCTTCCCGCAGATATTCGATGTTGCCGAAAAAACTCCGGGAAGACTCGCAGGATACGCGGCGGCGGTTTTCCCCTTCGCCGCGGATGCCCATAAAGGAAACGACCGAAGGGCTTCCGGGCTTGTTTTCCCCGCCGCTTTCAACGCCGCCTTTCGCCAGGGCGCCGAAATCAAGCAGGATCCGGTCCGGCGAGGGGACGGGTTTTTCCCGCCGGGCCAGGCGGAACAATCCCTGGTATTCGCTTTCCAGGATTTTCCGGGCGTTCTCCAGCCGTTCCCGGTCCAGGTAACAGACCGTCCCCCCGGGGCCCAGATAGTCCAGCAGGGTATGGGCACGGCCCGGACCGGTAAAGGCCAGGGGAAAAAACAGCTCCTCCCCGGGAACGGTTTCCCCCGCCCGGAGCCGCTCCAGCAGAGCGGCGGTTCCCTTCCGGTCAATGGTAAATTCCGGCATGGCCGCGATGTTTTTTTCCAGCGCCGCCGCGGTTTCTTTTGTCCAGATCACTTCCTTCAGGGGGCGGATCGTCATGGAATCGAGTTTATTCCCGGCGGCGCCCTGGTTTGGGTCCAGGGGATCAAAGCGTTTGATCGACTCCACCTGGTCAAAATCCAGCAGCACCCGGTAGGCTTCGTCATCCCCCCCCATAAGAACGTCCAGCACCTCCCCCCGGAGGGCAAATTCGCCGTGGAGCTGGACCCGGGGAACCCTGATATAGCCCATCTCTACCAGGGAGGCCCCCAGGGCGGCGGTATCTACCGTGTCCCCGATCGTAAGGGGAACCAGCAGGCCGCGGAAGTATTCGGGAGAAGGCAGGGGGGTCAGAAAGGCCCGTTCCGGCGCGACCACCAGCAGATCGGAGCCGGCGTTTCCCGCCGCCGCGGAGGCCTTGGCGGCCGCGGCAGCCTTAGCGGTCGAAGCGGTTGCGGCGGTCTTGGCGGCCGGGGCCGGGCGGGCGTTTACCATGGCCGCCAGGGCCATGGTCCGTTCGCCGAAGACCGCGGAAAGGGGGGTGTCCCGGTACGGCAGGGTTCCCCACCAGGGAAAGATCGTGGTCCGGAACGGAGCGGGCCGGGCCGGATCCGTTCCGGGGAAAAAGCTGTTCAGATCCCCCGCCAGATCTTCCGCCTCCCGTTCGGTGGGAACCACCGCCAGGATCGTCCCCGGCCCTGCCGCTTCCCGGCGGGCCATGGCCGCCAGGGCCAGGATCAGCGCCCGGGCCGCCCCTTCGGGGCCTTCAACTTCAAGGGAACAGGGGCTCTGTTTTTTCAGGGCCTCCAGCAGGGCGGCGACGGAAGGGGCGGAACGGACGGCGGAAACAAGGGGGCTTACGGGCTGGCTCTTCATGGCGTATTTTACAGGTTCATTCCCTCTAGGCTCAACAAAGGCATGCCGATAACTATATAATAGAATCGTGTCTTGTAACAGGAGTTATGGGGTGAAGCAAAAACTGTTTTTGGCCGCCGTTCTTGGAGCTTTCTGCGTCCTTTCCGCGGCCGCGGCGGATATAAGCCTTTCCATCCGGTTTTACGACAAAAAGGTCTACCATGTGGCGGAAACCGGGGATACCGGGTCTTCGGTAAAACCGGAACCCGTTTATGTGGAGATTACCCTGACCAACCGGAGCCCCGGGACCTACCGTTTTAAACTGGCGGATGAACGGGTTTTTTCCGTGGACATTGACGTGCGCACCCTGTCAAACCAAAGCCTGGAACCGGCGGACTATATCCTGCGCAAACGCAGTGAAAGCCGGAACGTTTATTTCAGGGACATTACGGTAGAGCCGGGGGAATCCTTTTCCTTTGTGGAGGATGTCCGCAATTACGCGGATCTTCGGGAACCGGGATCCTTTGTGATCCAGGCCCGGATCTTTCCCGATCTGTTCCGGGAAAGCTCCCTATCCGCCCCGGCGGGCATTCCCCTGGAATCAAACCGGCTTAACCTGAACCTGCGGCCCCCCGCCATTCCCGGCCCCGGGGGCATTCCCTTTGACATGGATGTAGAAACCGGCGCCGTCCTGGTCCGGGAAAAACTGCCCCCCGACGAAGTGACGGCCTATATGCTCCGGGCCCGGCAAAAATCCCAGTGGGAAAAATTCTTTCTCTACATGAACCTGGAAGCGCTGATCACCAACGACGCGGTCCGCCGCCGGTCCTGGCTTAACGAGCCGGAAGAAGGCCGGGCGCGGATGATGGCAAAGTACCGGGCGGATCTGCAAAATTCCACGGCCGATGAAGACATCGCCCTGGTTCCCTCGGATTTCAGGATTGAAAGCACCAGCCATAACGGAGCAACAGGAACCGTGGTAGTTACCGAATGGTTCCAGGTGGGCAGGATCACCGAACGGCGCCGCTATACCTACAGCTTCCGCAGGCAAGATGACATTTGGCTGCTGGAGGATTATACTGTAGTCAGGCTGGGGACTGAATGAAATTATTGCTGGTGCTGGGTTCCGATAGTATTTATGAAAACGTAGCGCTGTTTTTAAAACCCCTGGGGTTTGATTTAATCAGATACCGCCATGCCCAGAAGGCCATGGACAATATTGAGGAAATCGACCCCATAGGCATTATCATCAGCGCCAGGGATTTTCCGCGGCACTGGAAAACCATAACCAGCTTTGTCCGTTACGAACGGTCCAAAAACGAATGTCCCATCATAATTCTTAAGGGGAAGAATTTTTCCGAAGAGGAGATCAACAAGGCCATGGCCCTGGAAATAAACGGCCTGGTGCTGGAATCCCTGAAGAATCCCGCCGAAACCGAAAAGATCCAGACCCTGCTGGCCCGGTATGTGCCGGTGGAGGACAAGCGGAAAAACCGCCGGTACCGTCCGGAACAGTGGAGCCGCTTCGGCTTTGTGTTTTCCCATCCCCTGAACGAAAAACTGGTTACCGGAACGGTAAAAACAGTCTCCTCCACCGGCGTTTCTTTCGAACCCGACCATCCGGCCATGACCGATACCATCAGGGTTGACGCGGAGCTCAAGGACTGTTCCCTCCGGGCGGGAAAGGACATCCTTTCCCCCGCCTGTACCGTCCGCCATACGGGCAAGATCATCGCCCTGGAATTCCTTTCATTCCCCGGATCGGAAAAAGAAACCCTGGACATCTATCTGGAAAATCTGCCCCTGGAAGAACTTAAGGCAAAACAGGGGTCAGGCAGCGCTGTACCACGTCAAGGGGAAGCTTAAGCGCCCGGGAAATCTGCTCCGGACTCATGCCGAAGTCCAGGAGGTTTTTGACGCTTTCCCCAAGGCCCTCTTCCCGGCCTTTTTCACGGCCTTCTTCCCGGCCCTTTTCCCAGCCTTCTTCCCGGCCTTCCTCCCGTTCAACAACCAGCGCCTCTTCCAGTTTCCATTCCGTCATTAACATATTTATTACCTCCGTCCCGTGGCTCTCAAAAAAAACCCGCAGAATGTTGTTCGCTATACACCACCGGATCGCCCCTTCCATCGCGTCTTCCCGCTCCCGGTTTAACGCCTCCAGTTCCCTTACCTTCGCTATGAACTCACTATATCCCTTCAGCGTTTCACTTCGCCGGATTATCCCTTCATTATGCCCCCGGTTGATATTGTACACCTTTACCGTCAGTTCCAGGGCCGGTACCCCGTTGTCGGGAATACCCAGATCCTCCGTTCCCTCAAACCCCTCCGACAGGTTCAATACCGCCTCGTCGGGGTACGGAGCCTTTCCGTTGTACAACACGATAAACTCGGGCCGGGGAACGAACAGTTTTTTACTGCCGTACATGTTCCTGCCGGAGGTGATCTTCTCGTATATCCGGGCAATATACATGAGCAGCCGGATGGCCATGTTGGGATTGACGGTACTTTGGTGTTCCACCAAAACGACCAGCTTGTGATCAACCTCAAAGGATATGTCGTTCAAAAGGCTTTTATACAGGACGTCTTCCAGGGTGTTGATGGTAACAGCCGCGTCGGGAGGCAGTTCGATTCCCGTTATGGCCCCGTACAGTTCCCGCAGGGTGTCGGGGTTGCTGAAGAGAAAGGAAAACACGCTGTCCTTGTACCGGGTGTTGGCGCCCATTACCGTAACTATACTTGGTTTTTACCCCGCTTTCAACAGATCCGTCCGGTTACCGGTGTCTCCGCGCAAAAAAGGCCG
>JAISDG010000086.1 GCA_031265015.1 Spirochaetaceae bacterium
GAAGGCGCTTTTTACGAAATCGGCTATCCGGTAGCGTTCATTATGCCCGGGTCGCCTGGTATCCGGCATCTGCCCGCAGATCCGTCCAAAATTGTCAATCAGTTTTCTTGAATAATTCCCCGCCCATGCCCTCATGGTACTATGAAATCTTGATACTTTGAATTGCTGGCTATGTAACGGTAGACCTTGACGGCGAAAGCCACGACATCGGCATTACCGTAACGGTGGACGGTTCCGACTTCATATGAAACAACGCCCTTTGCCTTTGGATTCCTTGTGGAAAAAGCGGTGGGCGATTTATTTGATCTGGAATCGCTTGATCTGGAATCCTTATTTGACTGGTAGAAGGCTCTTGACAGGGCGGAAGGGAAGAGCATATAGTATAATTCGTGAATAAAGCGGCTCTTATTATCACCGATGACGCGGCAAATACCCGGACAATGGCCAAAACGATAGCCGCGTCCCTGGCGGACTGGAGGGTAACTGTCGTAACGGCCGGTGATTTTAAGGGGACCCATCTCCTGCCCGCGGCCCTGTGTTTTTTGGGAGCCGAAGCGCCCAATCCGCCGTCTTTTACCTACCTTGAAACCATGCTCGGTCATATTAATCTGGCAGGACGGGTTTTTGCGTTCTTTGCCGGTTCCCCCCAGGCCGCCGAGTACCTTCGCCGGATAACCCGGGACTCGGAAGCGTCGCTGTATCCCGACCTTTTTTGGGGGGAGGGGGATATCGGCGGCTGGGCCGGAAAAGCTGCCGCCCTATCCGCAAAAAAGGGGTAACCCATGGCTTTTGATCTTGATAAGTATATCCGCAAGATTCCCGATTTCCCCAAGAAGGGGATTCTTTTTTATGATATTACCAGTGTCCTGACGTCTCCGGAAGCCTTCGGTTACTGCGTCGAGGCCATGGTGGATCTGTACAGCAAAAAAAGTATCGACGCGGTAGCGGCCATAGAGGCCAGGGGTTTTGTTTTTGCCGCTCCCTTTGCGGTCCGCATGGGGATACCCCTGCTTTTGATCCGGAAAAAAGGGAAACTCCCCGGCATCACCCTGTCAAAAAAGTACGATCTGGAATATGCCCAGGCGGAAATAGAAATCCACCGGGAAGACGTGCCGGAAGGCAAACGGGTCTTGCTGCTGGACGATCTTATTGCCACCGGGGGTACCTTGAACGCCGCCAGGGCGCTGCTGGAAGCCGGCGGGGCCCAGGTGCCGGAAATCTTCGGCGTGGTGGGATTGTCCTTCTTTCCCTATGAAAAAGTGCTTGCCCCCACTCCTATCACCACCCTTGTTCAGTATCGCAGCGAATAGGATTACCGGAAGAACATGAATATTACCCTGACTCATTACCATCTGCGGCCCGGCGGCGTTACCCAGGTTCTGCTGCACCAGGCCAGAGCCCTCCTGGAAGCGGGGGAGGACGTGCTGGTCCTCAGCGGGGAAGCCCCCGTTCAGGGGGATGAATGGGACGGCGTCCCCGTCACGGTAGTACCCGGCCTGCACTACGACCGTTTCCGCCGGGGGGAAGGCGCTGTGACCGCGCAAAATCCGGCACGGAGCGCCATGGATGGCGCGGCAACCGCGCAAAATCCGGCAAGGAAGCCGGATTTTGGCGCTCTGGCCCTGGAAATGGAACGGGCAATCCGTTCCCGCTGGCGGAGGGGGGCGGATATTGTCCACGTTCACAATCCCCTGATCCGGAAGAACAGCCTGCTTTCCGGCGCCCTCTTCGCCCTGGCCGGAACCATGCCCCTGTTCCTGCAGAACCACGACCTGGCGGAGGATTTCCGCCCCGATGTGTACAGCCCGGAACCATATCCGGAAAACTGCCATTACGCGGTAATCAACAGCAGGGATTACCGGTTTTTGCGGGAGGCGGGGCTCAAAAGCGAAGGGCTCCATCTGCTTCCCAACGAGGTAAGAACCCTGACCGTTTCTTCCGGGCTGCCCAAAACACGGTATCTGTACCCGGTCCGGGGAATCAGGCGGAAAAATATCGGGGAGCTGCTGCTCTTTTCCCTGTTTTGTAAACCCTTCCGCAGCACCAGCGGCCCGGGTTCCGCGGTTTCCCGGCAGGACGTGACGGCGGCCCTGACCCAGCCCCCTACCACCGAACAGGACGCTCCGGTGTACCGCCGCTGGAAAGCCCTGGCGGGGGAACTGGATCTGCCCGCGGAATTTGAAACGGGGCTGAACGTTCCCTTTGCGGACGTCCTGGGTACCGCCCTGGCGGTGATTACGACGTCGATCAAAGAAGGATTCGGCTTTTCCTTTCTGGAACCCTGGACCGCGGATCTCGCGGTTATGGGAAGGCGCATAGACTATGTCTGCCGGGACTTTGAAGAAGCGGGGCTCCGTTTTGATTCCCTCTATGCCGGCCTGGATATCCCCGCGGACTATGCGGAACCGGACCGGCTGCGGGAAAAAGCGGAAGAAGCCCTAAGCAGGGTATACAGGGCCTTTGGGTCCCCGCTCCCCGCTTCGGTCTCCGGCGCCCTGGATGCGGTTTTTTCCTTCCGGGATACGTTTGATTTCGGATCCATGGATGAGGAACAGCAGGAACGGATCCTCCGCCTGGCCGCGGGGGATAAGCTTATCCGTAACCGGATTAAACAGGCCAATCCTTTTCTTCAAATCCTGGAAGACTGGCGGAGCGATCCTGACATAACCGGCGCCAACCGTGAAGCGGTTCTTAAGGCCTATTCCAGGGAAAAAATTCTCCACACCCTGTATGCGGCATACCAAAAGGTTCCGAACCCGGTCGTTCAGCGGATTGACCGTTCAAAACTGCTTGAATTGTACCTTGATCCCGCCCGGCTTTCCCTGGTAGGCATCAGCCGTGAATGAGCGGGACTTCTTTATAAAGCTTATCCGGGAATTGTCTTTCCCGATGGAACCCCTTCCGGTACCGCTGGAAACCGAATGGGAAGCGCTGGTCCCCGGATCGGGATCCGGCAAAAAGCCGGTTCTTGCGGGGATAAAGGCGGTCCTCTTTGACCTGTACGGTACGCTTTTTATTTCCGGCGCGGGGGAAATTGCCGCGGACCCCGAATCGGCCGCCGGGGAAGGCGGGGTAAAGCCGGGCGAAACCCAAGGTTTCGCCATGGATGGCGCTGGGGCCACTGCCTGTCCGCCAAAGGTGGACAGGGGGGAGTTTGCCCGCGGCAAGCTCCAACGCCAAAGTCCGGCACGGATGCCGGGTTTTGACGCCCCGGGAACCTACTTCCGGCGGGCAGTCAGGGAGCGTCACAGGGCGGCCCGGGATGCGGGTACAGCCTGGCCCGAGGTGGCGGTAGAGGAGATATGGGCGGAATACCGGGGTGTCTTCCCCGGCGGGAAAACCGGCATGAACCCCCGGGAGCTGGCCTTGCGCTATGAACTGGCGGTAAATCCCGTATACCCCATGCCTCATGCCCTGGAAACCCTGACCGCGCTGGCCCGCCGGGGTTTGACTCTGGGGATTATCTCCAACGCGCAGTTTTTTTCACCCCTCCTCTTCGACGCGTTTTTTGACGCTCCGCCGGAGAAACTCGGCTTTGATCCGGGCCTCCTGATCTATTCCTTTCGGGAAGCTGAAGCCAAGCCGTCTTCCCGGCTTTTTGCAAAGGCCCGGGAACTTCTGGCCCGCCGGGGTATCGGGGCGGGGGAAACCCTCTATACCGGCAACGATATGCGGAACGACATTGTCCCCGCGGTGGACGCGGGCTTTGCCGCCGCCCTTTTTGCGGGAGACCGCCGTTCCCTCAGGCTCCGGCGGGACGATCCGGCCTGCGCCGGATACCGACCCCTTCTGGTATTGAAAGATTTACAAGAGCTCCTGGCGGACCGATAATAAAAGAGTCATGTTTTCAAAAGAAATGTTCCGGTTTTTGATACAGGTTATTACATCCTGGCAGATCATTGTGACCGCCCTTGTTCTGATCATCTATTTTACCCTGGTTTCCTACGTGGCCCGGCTTTACCATGAACCCCGTTCAAGCTTTTCCTTTGATTCAAAGCCCCGGAAAACCAAAAAAGCCAAAAAAGAAAAACCCTCCCCCGAAATAACCGAAACCATTGAAGGCAGCGACAGCGACGATCTGGGCCTGGAGGAATAAGCCCTTCCCGGGTCCTCCGGGTCCCTTGGGTCCGGCTGGGCAGGGGGGATTTAAAGCGAATGCATTTTAAATCTCGTCTCCCACCAGCCTCAATAGGATTTAAAGCGAATTCCGCTTAAATCCTTCTCCGGCTCAGGGCAGGATTAGAGCGAATGCATTTTAAATCCCGTCTCCCACCAGCCTCAAGGGGATTTAAAGCGAAGTCCGCTTAAACCCTTCTTCGGGCCAGGGCAGGATTTAAAGTGAATGCATTTTAAATCCCGTCTCCCGCCAGCTTCAAGAGGATTTAAAGCGAATTCCGCTTAAATCCTTCTCCGGCACAGAGCCAGGTACTCCCGGCAAAGCCGGGGACTTGAATGGTGAACCGCTCAAGGCAATCCGCCCCTTCCCAGCGCGCCCAGACCTATAGACAATCTTGAGACGCGGGAACATAGCAATCTGCGAAAAGGATACCACCCCGTCCATACCGGCATTCGGTAATAGCCGCCGCTGCCGAATACGACGGCGTCCACATCGCCCCGGTTTTCGTTTACCCGATGGCGGTATTTTTCTTTTTGATCCGGGCCCTGCGGACGGCGGGGGCGATCCGGAAAAACATGGTGCGGATATCCAGCACCTTGATGTTGTACTCCGGCCGGGTGGTCACCGGAAACGCTAGCGCGGGACGATGGCGCTGGCCGAGCCCTCTGTCCCGGTAAGAGGGAGGGCATGCCACTCACCGTTAAGCCAGTAACCGGGCGTACCCTGCCGCCAGTCCCCATCCAGGCCCAGGATACACACATCGGAACCGGATACGGCGATGCCGTTGGTAGAACCGGATGTCCCGGTAACAGGGAGGGTTACCTGTTTGCCGTTGAGCCAGTAACAGGGCGTATCCCCATCGGAGCCCGCGATATACACATCGGAACCTGATATGGCGATACCGGTGGCCCAGCCGGATGTTCCGGTAAGAGGAAGGGCCTGCCACACGCCGTTAAGCCAGTAACCGGGCGTACCCCCATTACTGCCCGCGACATACACATTGGAACCGGATACGGTGATGGCCCTGGCCCTGCTGGATGTCCCGGTAACAGGGAGAGTCTGCTGTTTGCCGTTGAGCCAGTAACAGGGCGTGTACTGACCATACTCCGCGTCTCCATCGTCGCCCGCGATATACACATCGGAGCCGGATACGGCGATGGCGCTGGGATAACCGCCTGGCCCGATAACAGGGAGCTCATGCGGTGCGCCGTTAAGCCAGTACCAAGGTGTACCCCTGCTGTCGCCCGCGATATACACGGTGGAACCGGATACGGCGATAGCGCTGGCGGCGGCATTGTTGCCAAAGCCTCTGATAGGGGCCTGCACCTTGCCGTTAAGCCAGTAACAGGGACTGTAGCCGCCATCCGCGCCCTCCAGGCCCGCGATATACACAGTGGAGCCGGATACGGCGATGGCGCTGGCGCGGCCCCTGGCATAGGGCTCTTTCAAATTAAGAGGAAGGACCTGCCGAACGCCGTTAAGCCAGTAACAGGCGGTATTCCCATCGCTGCCCGCGACTAACACATCGGGGCCCTTGCCGCCCGCAGACTGCCCGTAACTGGTAAAGGCCGCAGTCAAAACAACGGCCGCCAGGGCCGTTATCCGCCTGTAAAACGTCGTTTTCATTTTTCAACCTCCGTACTGTCACGCATCTGCCATGAAAAATACCTTACTATGGAGGCAAGGGGATGTCAATGAACAAAGCCCCACCCGGAAACAGCACGCGAACCGGTGAGCGGGTCCGCCGGGTCTTTTGGGTCCGGCTGGGCAGGGGGGATTTAAAGCGAATGCACTTTAAATCCCGTCTCCCGCCAGC
>JAISDG010000159.1 GCA_031265015.1 Spirochaetaceae bacterium
CCCGTAATCACGGGGCTTGAATATGATTCCCGCCGGGTCAAACCGGGGGATCTGTACTTTGCCCTGCCGGGACTTCACGCGGACGGCCACGCTTTTATTGCCGATGCCCTTTCCCGGGGGGCCGCCGCGGTAATACACCAGGCCCCCTTGCCGGTTCAGCCTGAAAAAACCGCCGGGCCGGTGTTTATCCGGGTGGCGGATTCCCGGTTTGCCATGTCCCCGGTGGCGGCCGCTTTTTACGGATTCCCCGCGGAAAAGCTTTGTCTCGCGGGGGTCACGGGCACCGAAGGCAAAAGCACCACCGTGTACCTTATCTGGCAGCTTCTGCGGCTTGCGGGGAAAAAAGCGGGGTTCATCTCCACGGTTCAGTACAGTTCCGGCGGGGAAGCGGAGTGGAATTCCGAACACCAGACAACCCCGGAAGCGGTAACCGTGCACCGGCGGCTTGCGGAGATGGCCGCCGGGGGGGCGGAATACGCGGTGATCGAAGCCAGTTCCCACGGCCTTTCAAAACGGACCAACCGGCTGGGGGATGTATCCTTTGACGCCGCGGTCATGACCAACGTGACCCACGAGCATCTGGAATTCCACGGTACCTGGGAACAGTACCGGGATGACAAGGCGAATTTGTTCCGCTCCCTGGACAGGCGGGCCGGCCGGCGCGGAAAGGGCCCCGCTCCCTTTGGGGTAATCAACGCCGCGGACAAAAGCGCCTCCTACTTTGCCGCGGCCACCGGACAAAAAACCCGGACCTTTTGCGCGGCCCCTCCCTGCCGGGCGGAAGGAGCCCCGGATTTACAGCTTCTTTCCCTGACCAGCGGCGCCGGCGGTAACCGCTATGAGGTACAGGCCGGGAGCGCGGTCCTGGTGATAGAAGACAGACTCCCCGGCGCTTTTAACCCGGGCAATGTCCTGGCGGCCCTTTTAACCGTCTCGGGACTTACCGGAAAAACGGTGGAAGAACTGGCCCCCCTTGTCCCTTCCCTCAAGCCGGTCCGGGGCAGGATGACGCGGGTCGGCGGAGGGCCGTTTGAGGTGGTGGTGGATTATGCCCATACCCCCTCGTCCTTTGAGGCGATCTTTCCGCCCCTCCGCTCCCGGCTCGATTCCTCCGGCGGCAGAATCATCAGCCTCTTCGGTTCCGCCGGGGAGCGGGACACGAAGAAGCGGAGCGAGCAGGGAGCCATTGCCGCCGGGTATTCGGACATTGTGATCCTGAGCGACGAGGATCCCAGAGGCGAGGAGCCCATGGCTATCCTGGAAGAAATAGCCGCGGGCATTTCCCCGGCGGATGTTCCCGCCGGGACACCGGAAGCCGGGGCCCCGCTTCCGGGGCGCTTATTCCGCCGGGAAGAAAACCTGTTCCTTATCCCGGACCGGCCCGGGGCAATACGCAAAGCCTTTTCCCTGGCCCGGCCCGGCGACCTGGTCCTCCTCCTGGGAAAGGGACACGAAAACTCAATCATCTACAAGGATCATACCATGAAGTACGACGAAATCGCCGAAGCGGAAAAAGCCCTGGCGGAGCTCTCTACAGCCGGGTCTTCCTCCGTTCCGCAAAACCGGTAATGTTCCAGAAGGCATGGGAGCTGCCGTCGTCAAGGATGACCCTGCCGGAAAAAGTGCCGCAGACCTGCCGGCATTTAACGGAATGTAAAAAAATACTCCGCCATTCTTCCCGCTGCTGGTTGGGGGTAAAGGTCATCTCCAGCCGTTTGTCATTGCTGGTAAATTTCCATTCCTCAAGCCAGTTGGTGGGGGGAATATGAAAGGTAACCTGATCCAGTTTGTGAATCACGCCGTTCAGGAAAAAGGCGTTTTCCGTACCGGCGCTGGAATCCGCCGAACCGTAACCCACATTAAACCCCACCAGGGCGCCGCCGGCCATGCCGCAGGCCGCGGCCCAGTACCGTATATCCCTCCGGGGCCGGACTTCCCGTTTCCAGTCGTAGATGCCCCAGGCATTGTCTTTGGTAAAATAGATCTCTCCGGTTCCGAACTGCATTACACCCTCGGTAATAAACCAGGGCGAACAGCGGAAATACCGGAAGGCGTATTTTTCCCGCCGCCAGGGCGACACGGTAACAATAGACTGGGCTGTTTCGGCGGGGGACGAAAGGACTACTTCGCCCCGGAGGTAGCGGTGGTGGCCAAAGCGGGGATAATCAACCTTGATGATCCGGGCTCCGTTTTTCATCAGGATAAAATCCAGGGCCGATTTTTTTTCCCGGACCCGGATGGAACCCGCTTCCGAACTGCGGGGCAGTTCAAACCGGCTGAAAGGCAGGAAGCCTTCAAAGTTGTGGGTGGACCGTTTGTGATCTTTGACGGAAATAATAGATATGCCCACATGGCTAAGGATGCCGCCGTTCATCACCTCAAAGACGATAAGATGGGTGGCGGAAAAAATAATATACCTGTCGGCTTCGGTTATTCTGGTTACCGGCGCCCCTCCCACATCGGGGGGATTGTATTCAAAAAGAGCCTTTCTGGCCCAGCCGAAATGAGCGGGTTTTCCCGCCGCGTCCAGCACGGGCAGAGTTTCCGTTATTTCGCAGCCGGTCATCCGCGGCTCTTAGTCGGGGTTATAGGCGGCGGCGCCAAAGAGGAATACCGCGCCCAGGCCCAGGGGGCCGTACCCGCCATAGAAAAGACCGTCCCTGAGTTCGGGGCCGGGGTTCCCGAAAAAGCTGTATCCCTGCATGGCCGCCCCGGCGCTTACCAGCAGCAGTCCGGTAATAATATAGCCGTTCTTGATCTTCCGCGTTCCCCCTTCGGCGGAGGAAGCGGGGGGCGCGTACACGATGGTATCCGCGGGAGTTTCTTCGGCCCGGGCCGTGGGGGCCTGGGCAAGTTCAACCGGGGGCATGCCCAGGGGAGCGGAACCGGTAAACCGGTGGGCGGTCCAGTAGGCCAGGGCTTCCTGATCCAGGGCTTTCCGTTCTATATAAGAAAAGGGAATGTGATACTCCATCCTAAGGGTTTCACCGTTTTTAATCGGCAGTTTGGAAATATCCGCGGAATCCGTCTGGGCCAGCGGCGTCAGTTCTCCCTGGCCCCCGAAACAATGGATCGTCAGTGCGGGCTGGGTTTGGCCGGGCCTGGCAACAAAATCCAGGGCAGCGTCGCTGTTCCGGAGGGAACTTTGGGAATTGCCGGAACGGATTGTCAGGTTCGGAGCGTCCGCGCCGTTAACCGCCCTGATCCTGCCGTACAGAAGCTCCAGGGAAAGATCGGCCCCCAGGCTGTTTATCAGAAGGGAGGTATTTTCCCCCAGTTTAAGCACCGTATACTCCCCGGAACCGTCGTTTTCGGGAATTATCTGGATTTCCGCCCTGCCGGAGCCGGTTTGTATCATATCCTGGGATTTCAGCACTGTTCCCTCAAAGTCGGAGGAGCCGCTTTTATAAATAGTTCTGCTTCCGCGGCTTGTCAGGACGATGTCCCCTTCGGCATGGTACAGCCGCCAGCCCGAATATTCCTGGGCGGGAACAAGGGCCGGAAAAAAGAACAAACTTGCAATCAAACAGTATTTACATACCCGTTGTGCCATGGTACACCTTATCCTCTGGTAGTATCATATCCTGTGATTATACTACTATCAATAGTATCGGAAGGGGCAATCCTGTGGTTAAGAAAAGTAATATGGAGTGGACTTGGGCAAGTCCAAATGTCTCGGGAATGAAAGTAACGATCATGGGGCTTGGCCTTAACGGCGGAGGCCTGGAATCGGCCCGGTATCTTGCCCTGCGGGGAGCGGACTGTACCGTCACCGACCTGAAAGACGAACAGGATCTGGCGCCGTCTATTGAAAAGCTGGAATCCCTTACCGGCGTCCGGCCTTTCCGGTATGTTCTGGGCCGTCATGATATGGATGATTTTAAGAACGCCGATCTGGTGATAAAAAATCCCGGCGTTCCCTCCGGTTCGCCCTATCTGTCCGCGGCCCGCCGGGTGGAGACGGACATCTCCCTTTTTTTGGCCGCGTCCCCCGCCAGGCTTATTGCCGTAACCGGGTCCAAGGGCAAATCCAGCACCGCCAGCGCCCTCTGCCGGGTTCTGGCGGGAATGCGGGAAAAATCCCTGCTGCGGGGAAAGGCATTTCTGGGGGGAAACATCACCGTGTCCCCCCTGTCCTTCCTGGATGAGTTAACCCGCGACGACGATGTGGTCCTGGAGCTTTCCAGCTGGCAGCTTGGGGATCTCCGGGGACGGCTCCGTTCCGAATATGACGGAGGGGCACAGGCCGGGGAAGCTCTCCTTAAACCCAGGGCGGCGGTGCTGACCTCGATCATTGCCGATCACCAGGACCGTTATAACGGAATGGAATCGTATGTTAATGATAAGAGGGTTGTCTACCAGGGGCAGGACAAAGAAGACGCCACCATCGCCTCCGCAGACGACTCCTGGGGCCGGAGCTTTCTCCGGGAAAGTCCGGGCCGCCCTCTTGCCTATTCTGAACATTCCGCCGGGACAGGCCCGGCGGGATGGATCGATCCCCGGACCGGCGCAGGCATGGTCCGGCTGGCGGATGGGACCGTTGGGGAAGCGGTCCCGGTTATTCTTCAGGTGCCGGGCCGGCACCTGAAAAAAAACCTGCTGGCCGCAGCCCTGGCGCTGGCGGATCTGGGGATTCCCCTTTCCCACATCCGGGAAAGCCTGGGAACCTTTCCCGGCATTGAACACCGGCTGGAATTTTTCCGTGAGATCCGGGGAATCCGTTTTTACAACGATACCGCGGCCACCATCCCCGAAGCCGCCGCCGCGGCGGTGGAAGCCTTTACCGGCGGGGAAACGGCGGGGAGCGGCCCGGCGGACCCGCTTGTTCTGGTTACCGGCGGTCAGGACAAAAACCTTGACTTTAGCCCCCTGGTTACAGCGGCGGCCCGGGCGCGGGAAATTATCCTGCTGGCCGGTACGGGAAGCGACAAGCTTATCCCCCAGCTTACAGCCGCGGGCCTTTCGTACCACGGTCCCTGTACTGCCATAGGGGACGCCGCGGCCGCGGCCCTGGAAGCGGCCCGCAGGCATATAGGCCGCGCCGGTCGGGCGGTGGTGGTTCTGTCGCCGGGCTGCGCCAGTTTCGGGATGTTCAAAAACGAATTTGACCGGGGGCGGCAGTGGAAAGAGGCGGTACGGAACCTGCCCGAAAGCTAAAGCCATGGATCTGGAACTCGCGTTGGAACGGGCCCGGATAATCCGGGAAACACGGGCTTTTTTTGACAACCGGGATTACCTGGAGGTGGATACCCCCCTGCTGGCCCCGGACCTGATCCCCGAAACCTGCCTGGAGGTTTTTGAAACCGCCTATGTTCCTCCCCGGGGAAGCCGGCGGCGGGAAGAAAAGCTCTGGCTTATTCCCTCCCCGGAAATCTGGATGAAAAAACTCATAGCCCGGTACCGGGTAAGCATGTATCAGATATGTAAATGTTTCCGCAATACCGAATCCCGGGGGCGCCTGCACAGTCCTGAATTTACCATGCTGGAATACTATACCATGGACGCGGATTATCTTGATTCCCTTGCCCTTACCGAGGAATTGTTCCGCCGGCTGCTGGAGCCGGATTCAGGCAGGCCGATTTCGGCCCGGTCGGTTTCGGTCCGGCCGGGGCTGCGGCCGCCTTTTCTGCGGATAACCATGGAGGAAGCTTTTTCCCGCTGGGCGGGCTTTTCCCTTTATGAAGCCGCGGAAGCCGGAACCATGGAAGCGGAAGCCCGGCGGCTGGGACTGAATCCCCCTTCGGGACTGGATACGGCGGCCCTCTACGACCTTATCTTTATCCACGCGGTAGAGCCGGCCCTTCCCCGGGATAAACCGGTGGTACTGCTGGATTATCCGGCCTTTGTTCCATGCCTGGCAAAAAAAAATTCCCCCGCGCTTGAACGCTGGGAACTGTATGCCGGGGGTATCGAACTGGCAAACTGTTATTCCGAAGAGACGGATCCGGAAGAGGTCCGCCGGTATTTTAAGGCGGAAACCGCGGAAAAGGAAAAAAACGCCCTGATTAAGCACGAAACTGATCCCCGGTACTGGGAAAATTTTCTTCCCCGGAAGGATGGAAGCGGCTTTCCGGCCGGTTTTCCGGCCTGTTCCGGCGTTGCCTTGGGGCTGGATCGGCTTGTCATGGCTCTGACAGGCCGGCCTTTCATAGAAGAGGTACTTTTCTTTTCTGAAAGTATGTTTTCCAGTGGAAAAACCTGAGCAATATGGATATATTTAAAAAATCATGGCACGGGATTCCAGATTTTCTACCCAGGGGCGGATTTACATGGCGGAGGTCCTTAACACCGAGGCGCTGCTCAAAAATCTTAGCTCCAGCGGACTGTGTGTTGAAAGCGAAGAATTTATGGGAATAGTACCCAAAACCCGTTATTCGATAGACATTGTTCCGGAGGAAGAATCAAAGATCGAGCCGTTCCCGCTGGAAATAGAATCCCGCTGGGTAAAGGCAAAAAAACAGTCCTCCGAATCGGGGTTTGTCATTGTCATCCCCCCGGGGACCGACGGGAAAGCCATGCTGGAACAGTACCTGGCCTATCTTTCCAGCCATACGGATCCCGATCAACAGGACTCTCCTGACAAAGATGATGGCGCCGAAAAAAACATTGCCGAGAAAAACACTTGACAAAAAACAGAAGGCGGGGTACAGTGGGTAAACTATTATGGAACTAAAGATACGGAAAAACGCAGCTATTTATATCATAGACGTGCTGGGCGAAATGGATCTCTATAATTCCTACAAGCTCAAAGAGCTGCTTATGAAGATGATAGAGAAAAAAATCGAGCAGTTTGTTATTAATATGGAAGATGTGGAGTATATTGATTCATCCGGTATCGGGGCGCTTATTTATATCACCTCTACCATCAAAAAAATGAACCTGAAACTGGGGATTACCAATGTTCATGGGTCGGTAAAAAAAGTAATTGAACTGACGAAGTTATCGGGCTTCTTTCCTATCGTGCCCACTCTGGAAGAAGCAGTTAAAGCCATGGAATCATAAAAAATATGACGGAAATAGAAATAAACGGCGCGTCGCCCCTTTTTTCCACCGAAGGTCTGCAATTCCAGGAATTCCCCTCGGATTTTACAAAAATCAGGTATTATACGCTGATGCTGATAAGCTCGGCCCCTTTCTGTATCAGGGAAACCAATCTGCTGGAACAGCAGGTTTCGGAGCTGGTTAAAAACGGCATTACCCACGGCAATAAAAACGATCCCCGGAAGCTTCTTAAAATCTGGTATTCCTTTACCCATGAAGCGGCCCGGCTGATTGTTGAAGACGAAGGCGAAGGGTTTAATGAAATTCCGGAATGGAATGAATTTAACAAACACCGCCTGGAATATCTGCAGGAACGGAATAACGATAAGCTGATGCAGTATATTTCGTTCCGGAGCCATGGAAGCGATGAGAAAGACGGCGGTAATGCCCTGTTTGCCGCCCTGGAATACTGGAATGCCGGGCTGGTATTTAACGAAAAGCACAATGCCGTCGCGGCAGAAAGGCTCTTTCTTGACCAGAACGAAGAACTCCGTAACTTTAAGCCCTGGGACATTGATTCCGACCGTCCCGTTTTGGCCTAGCGCGGCGTTTTAGACCTGCCCCGCGACAAACGAAGCGTCCGAATCGGTAAAGGGTTTGCCGTAAAGGTATTCAAAGAGAAAGCGCATATCCTCCGGGGCCATGTCAAGGAAGCGGCAGCCAAAGTACCCCAGCGAATTGTCTTTATAGCGCCTGACTATCCTGGCGGAGGCCTGGATAGTCCGTTTCTGGGTAAAAAGCTTGACCGTTAGTTCACTGTCCGGCAGGAGGGCGCTGGAAAGCCCCGATTGGGGGTAGGTAAAAAGCATTCCCGACACGCTGATGTCCATGATTTTCCCTTCAAAGGGCTCATTCTTAATTTTACCGGAATTAAAATACCCGTTTATTTTCAATGAATGGGCCAGCACCTTGGCAAACTGGTATATGGTTTCTATGACATTGTAATCAAAGGGCAGTTTTCCTTCCTTGTTAATCCAGATATGGATATACCCGATAATATATTCCTGAAACAGGATGGGCACCCATGCGTCGGAAAAGAACCCCCCGTCGAATTTCTGCTTGATAAAGCGATTAACCGCGTCGTCCAGGTACAGGGGATCCACGCCGGTACTTTCCAGATACCGGCGGAACATTTCTTCGGTAATAAGCCGTTTTTTGGGATAAGGGTCCGACTGGGGAAAGTTAGCCAGGGTTGAAGGCAGGTAGAGGGTTTTTCCCGTTTCAGCCACAATCCGTTCTTCGGTGGTATGGGGCTTTACCTCCTTGAAGATCACCATTTTATACGCCGACGCGTAACCCCGGATCCACGCGGCCATCTGATCCACCAGACCCTGCAGGTTCCTGGGATCAAGAGTGTTCATCCATTCGCCGATTTCTCCGCTTTCGTATTCCTGAACTTTGGGATACTGAAGGGAATACCTGTCCCCCTGGAAAGTAAACTGGACTTTTAAATCCTGGGGCGTACTGACCCTCGAATAGGAACGATCCAGATTTTTGTACAGGTATTCCGGGGCCTGGGCGGTCACATGTTCGTCTTTGACGGCGGCTATTTCGATAGAAAAAATAATAACCTGTCCCTTGTAATCAAACATAAGGTCCAGTTTTTTCCGGGGTTTGATCCCCGTCAAAGGCCTGTCCGCCCTGAAACAAATGTCGCTTTTTGCGGGCTTTTCCAGGTACAGGACATATTCGGTCCTGTCGGAGAAATACATTACCGGTATCTGTTCGTCGTACAGGACCTTCAGCAGAAAATCCTTTTCGATACGCTTAATCGGCGTTGCCATGGCCTACCCTAAAAAAAACGTTCATACGGAGTCATATCCGCGCCGGAGGGACCGAATTGTCCTTCGGTCAGACTGCCGGGGGGCTCAAGTAAAACATCCTCCACCTGCCAGCGGGCAGCCGCGGGGCCGGCGCTTACCGTAGGGGCGTTTGCAACGGCGGCCCCGCCGTTCCCGGCCGCATTTGCCGGGTTTTCCGCCGCGGACTCCGGATCCCCCGGGGCGGCCGAAAGCCCGGCCGCATCATCCGCTATTCCCGCATCTCCCGCGGGGGCTTCCGTATTTTCCGCAGCGTCACCGGCGGCGATTCCCGCGGCGGCTTCATCGGCCGTATTGCCGGCTGCGGTTTCCCCACGGGGAGATTCCGCGCCGTTTCCCGCGGATTTTTCCGCAGCCGGTACCGTATACCGCAGATAAAGTTCTCCGGTAATGCTCTGTTCCCTGCCCAGAAAACGAATCAGAAATGAAACGCTGCCATCGGGTTCGTTTCTGCCGCCGCCGATACGCCAAGCCCTTGGTCCCAGAGCCCTGATGCTGTCCAGGACCGCGGCCCTTTTCCCGCCGGGAAGATCCGCCAGTACCGGGGCCGCGTTCCCCGAAACCAGGCCTGCCATAATCCGCCTTGCCGCCTGGTAGGATTCCTCCGATGCGCCGCCCCGGCCCAGTTCCCCGATAACATAGTCCCTGGGGAACCGGGATTCTTCCCCGTACTGGGGCCGCAGGATGTCGAGGAGAATCGCGGAAAGCTCGCCGCCGGGCGCCTGGGCAAAAGCGGCCGGAATCAAAAAGAACAACAGACTGATACCAGGGATTTTCCGGCCCGCACACATGCCTTTTATTGTACCGATCATGTCTTGAAAGGGCAACATCATTTTTCTATACTGGTTTTTCTTATGGAAGAAAGAGTTCTTTCCGTCCTGCGGCAGGGCTACAGCGATCCTATCCGGGACGCGCTCTGGGGTCATATTTATCTTACTCCGGAGCTGGCCGCCCTGACCGGCTCGGCGCCGTTTATGCGCCTGGCAAGAATTTTTCAGCTGGGCCCCGCTTACTGCGTGTATCCCGGCGCCACCCATACCCGGGCGGGACATTCCATAGGGGTTTATTATCTTTCCAGGCGCCTCCTTATCAGCCTCTGCGAAAGAGGAGCTTCCTGGCTGAGCCCCGAAGGGGCCCTGTCCTTTTTATGCGCCGCCCTTCTTCATGATCTGGGACATTTTCCCTATGCCCATTCATTAAAGGAACTGGCCCTGGAGGATCACGAAACCTTAAGCGGCAGAATGATCCTGTCGGAGCCGGTAAAAACCCTGGTCGGCAGGACCGGCGCGGATCCCGAACTGACTGCCGCGATTGTAGACAAATCAACCTGTGACGGCGGAAACGGGGAACTGTGCTTTTACCGGAGGCTTCTTTCGGGAGTGCTGGATCCTGATAAGCTGGATTATCTTAACCGGGACGCCCGGTACTGCGGGGTTCCCTACGGCGCCCAGGATGTGGATTTTATCTATTCCAGGCTTTTTCCCCACCGGGAACGGGGAGTAGAGATTGATTCCCGGGGCATCCCCAGCGTGGAATCCGTGCTTTTTTCCAAATACCTGATGTACCGGACCGTATACTGGCACCGGCAGGTCCGGTCGGCTACGGCCATGATCAAAAAGGCCCTGCTGGCAGGACTGGCCGAAGGTATCATAAACGGCCGGGAACTGTACAATCTGGACGACCAGGGCCTTTTTGTCCTGATGACCGGCCGGGAAAATTTTGCCCCCTTTTCCCTGGCGCGCCGGGTCCGGGACGGAAAGCTTTTTGCAGAAGCCGCGGCCTTTCCCTTTGATAAAAACCGCCACCAGGCCCTGCGAAGTATCGGCAGGCGAAGCGCCCAGGAAGAGGCGCTGGCCGCGGAGATCAGCCGGGCCTCGGGAAAATCCCTGGATGGGGCTTCCCTCATCATCGACGTACCCGAACCGGTTTCTTTTGAAACGGATCTTTTTGTCCGGGACGAAGGGGCTTTTTTTGCGGAAAGTTCGAGCGCCTTCGGAAAAAACGCCCTGGAAGCCTTTGTCCGGTCCCTGCAAACGGTGCGGATTTTTACCGCCGGTTCCGTGGAATTATCTGCCGGTATACTGCCGGATGTATTGAAAAAAACGGAAAAATGGTTACAGTTATAAAAGGGGAAAAACATGGAAATACATAACACTATGGAAGAGCTGGTTATAGATGAAGTAAACGCCATCTGCGATTCTCTGGAGGCGAAAAAAAACGAGGGCATTTGTACCTGCAGCCAGTGCAGGCAGGATGCAGTCTGTTATGTGTTAAACAGGACCGATCCCCACTACGTGGTGTCCCACCGCGGCGCGGCCAGGGTAAATCAGGCCGCCGGCCAGCAGAGCCGGGCCGATTTAACCTCGCTGGTTTATGACGGGATAAAGCATGTCAGTCATAATCAGCGGCCCTATTTTACCCATAACAAGGATTCACCGGAGGAAAAACCGTCCATTGATACCCCGGTTTTTAATATCCCCACCATTATAGGGCGGGTTTTTAACGGCCTCAATTTTTCTCCCATCACGGGTATAACGGTGGAATTGCTGCAAAACGGGGTTTTGGCCCTCATGAAAGACAACAACTGGCAGAACCCTTATGTGCTTATTCCCAATACCGGCGGGACCTTTACCTTTTGGCCCCGGCCCGTGCCCGCAGAAAAGCCGGAAATCCGGGGGAGCTTTGAATTTACCGTTAAAATTACCACGGAAGACTTTGCGGAACTGAGCCATATCTTTACGATCCCCGTGATAAGCGAACAGGTCGGTACCAACTTTTCCCTGTCCAGGACCTTTAAGCTTCCCGATTTGTACCTTTTCCCGCCGGGGGAAGAAAAAGACCAGCTTGTTATCAACGTGTAATATGCCGCTCCGGACGGCAATCCTGTTATCGTGACCCTTCGAGCCGCCATTGCCGGTTTGGGCCGTATTGGCAGTCTGCTGGAAAACGACACCCTGCGGGAAAAGCCCTGTACCCATGCCGGGGCCATTGCGGCTAATCCCGGCCTGACCCTCTGTGCCGGAGCGGACACCGATGAAAAACGGCGAAGGCTTTTCGCGGAAATCTGGGGTGTTCCGGTCTATGCCGACACGGAAACCATGCTCCGGAAAGAACGGCCCCGGATCCTGCATATCGCCACCCATCCCGATTCCCACCTGTCCTGCTGCGCCCTGGCGGCCCGGTACGGCGTTTCCGTGGCGGTCTGCGAAAAACCCCTGGCGGATACCCTCGGCGGGGCAAAAAAAATCGCCGCCCTCCATGAATCGGGAACGCTCACGGTGCTTACCAACCACGAGCGCCGCTATGCCGCGGATTACGCCCTGGCCCGGGAAATCCTCTCAGGTGAAAGGCTTGGTCCTGTTATATCCGTCAGGGGAACCCTTTACATGGGAAAGACCCGCCGGCTTCTGGACGTACTCTGGCACGACGGCACCCATTTGGCGGACGCGGTCATGTTCCTGTCCGGGGGCCTGTTACGCCACCGGAAAACCCTTGGAAGCGGGTATGGGGCGTTTCGGCCCGCCGGCCGCCGCGCCCTTGATACCCGGAGCGTATATCTCCTGGGCAGCCTGGAAAATCCAACGGTTCCCCTCGAAGGCAAAGTCCGGGTCATCCCCTTTATCATGGAGCTGGGAGCGGGCCGGGATCACCTGGTTTTTGAGCTGGAATTCTCCTGCGGGCAGGGGAGGCTGAGGATAGGAAACGGAATCTTTGAAGTCTGGGAAAGCCGGGAAAGCCCCTATGCCGAAGGATTCAGGTCCCTGGAAAAAACCCAAGACCGCTTTACGGGCAAAACAGGTTACTTCAGCGCCATGGCCGCCGACGCCCTCGCCTGCGCCCTGGACAGAACACGGGTTCCCCTGTCCAGCGCCGCGGACGGTCTGCGGGTTATCCGGTACCTGCATTCCGTGGGCGCCTGGCGGGGCCCTGTTTAAGTCATCCGGGTATCCCGGCGCTTCCGTTACGGCCTGTCAACATAACCGGCAGGGCCGTTAGCGCCCGCGCTTTTTCCACCGGATATAGATCTGCCGGCCGGAACCGTTTTCCTGGGGCCGTTCCTCGGTTTCAAACTGGGGAATGGCCCGGAACAGATCCGCCAGTTTGCGAAAGCCGTAGTTCCGGGAGTCGAATTCGCTGGACCGGAGGGTGATCTTCTGACCTATCCCGCCCAAGTACGCCCAGCCTGAATCGTCGGCCAGATCGTCCACGGTTTCCCGGAGCAGTTTAAGCAGCTTCCGGTCTCCCTTAAAGTCCCGGCGGGTCCTGGCCGCCGGTTTGGCGTCGTCCTCATCATCCTGGGCGTCCCGGAGTATTTCGGTATAGATAAATTTGTCGCAGACCGAGACAAAGGCCCGGGGGGTTTTCTTTTCCCCAAAGCCGTAGACCCGGCGGCCGCTTTCCCGGATCCGGGACGCCAGCCGGGTAAAGTCCGAATCGCTGGAAACGATGCAAAAACCGTCGAGCTTTTCGCTGTACAGCAGGTCCATGGCGTCGATAATCATCGCGCTGTCGGTGGCGTTTTTGCCTACGGTATAGGAAAACTGCTGGATAGGCTGGATGGCGAAATCCAGCAGCTTTTCTTTCCAGGAACGCAGGTTGGTACTGGTCCAGTCACCGTAGATCCGCTTTACGCTCGCCACGCCGTACTTGGCAACCTCCGCCAAAAGGCCTTCGATGATTATCGCCTGGGTGTTATCCGCGTCGATGAGGACCGCCAGTTTGTCCTGGCTGGCCGCCGCGCTCTGATCCGAAAATGGTAAAAGGGGCATATTATTCTCCAAAAATAGACTGTTTGATCCGCCTTAAAAGGCTGATCTTGCCCAGGGGGATTTTTACGGGATCCTTCCCGTCCCTGGGCCGGACGGTTAATATCATCTCACCGCCCTTTTTTTCAAAATTCTCCGGGGTTCCCAGGATTTTCTGTTCCCCCGGTCCGGGGGCTGTTCCGGGAGTGTTCCAGGTTATCTCCAACAGGGAACCGGAGGCCATCGCCTGCCGGGCAATGCCGGTCTTACCCACATAATCCAGGGACCGGGCTTCCAGTTTTTCGTACCGCAGGGAAACATCCTTAAGCTGGGTTTCACTCACTATCAGCCGCCGCTCTATCCGGTTTTCCAGCTCTTCCCGCTCCTGCCTGGTCAGCGCAAGATCCGCCAGGGCCGCCCGGAACCGTTCCTTGAAGGCTGCGGCGCGATCCGCCGGGTGTTCCGCCCGCTCCGGTGAAACCGGAACGGCTATGCCGGGCAGCGCCGGTCCGGGGGAGGGAAAGGCCGCGGCGGGCTCCCCCGAAGGGTTTCCATATTCGGGCCGGGCCACAATGTCCACCCCGGCGTTATGGAGCGCTTCCTCCGCCTCTCCGGCGCTCCCGGAAAGAAGGTACACCCCCGGCGCCAGGGTCTGTTTAATCAGGGCCGCCAGGGGTCCCGTTTCCGCCAGATAACGGTGTTCCCCCCCCAGGGACAGCACCACTCCCTGATGGAGAGAGACTTCCCGGTAGCGCTTTTCCCAGTCGTTAAGGTTCCATTTCAGGGCATCCCCCGCCCGGCCCCCGGAGAGCCGTTCCAGGAGATCCCCCATGAAGGCGGCGTCGTATCCCCGGTTAAAGCCCCGGATTACCGAGTCCCGGGACAGGGTAAAACGGACCGTGGTTCCCGTTTCTTCCACCGAGGCAAAGGCGGCCAAATCCAGGGCGTCGGAAAACCGGATACCGGGATACAGGATACAGGAAAAATCCGAATCCATAGCCACAGGGGGATGCGTTCCGGGGGCGCCCTGAACTGGTGAATATTGCGAATATTCACCTTGCGAATATTCACCCTGCGGACGTCCATCCGGCGGAGATATGGGGCGGTACGCTTTTTTGCCCCGGACCGGCGTTTCAGCAAAAAGGCCCGCCAAAACCAGGGACCGGAGCAGGACCGGAGCGGGGGGAAAATTCGCCGCCGGTCCCATAAAGCCAAAGGCCGCTTCTTCTTCCCGGCGATAAAGTTCCGCCAGTTTGATCAGGGTGGTTTCGGGCAGGATCCCCGCCTTTTCCGAAGAGGAAACCAGCCCGTGGATAAGACGGACCGTACTCTTTAAAAGGCTCCGGTTCAGATAGACAGGACTGCGGTGGAGATACAGGGCTATTCCGCCGGCCAGGTATTCAAAACATTCCCGGGCCGGAAGCTCTTTAAAGGCTTCCAGCCTGGCGGTTTCGGGAAGGAGGAACTCCCCCTGGGGAACCAGCAGTCCCAGGGAAACCAGGCCTCCGGTGAGGGCTTCCATATCCAGGCCGGGAAAAAGCCGGCGGCCGGCGTCTTCTGTTTTTTTGCTCAGCGAAAGTCCTTCGTTCAGGGATCCCTCGGTTTTTAAAACGGCCTGGCCGGAAAGCAGGCAGGCAAACAGCGCCGCCAGGGTTCTGCTGTTCAGCGGAGGCGCGCCCGGTCCCGCGCCTTCAGCGCCGGGGGCGTCCGCTTCATTTGCCTTCGGCGCGGCATTTGCCTCCGGCGTTTCCGGACTCCCGGGTTCCGCCAGGGCGGGGAAGAGTACGGAGGTATCTTTCGCCGCAGGGGCCAGGATTTTTTCCAGCCGGGGATTCAGGGCGATCCGGAGCTTATCCTCGTCCCGGAACCGGTAGATGATGAGCCGTTCTTCCAGATTGAGCAGCAGACTGTGAAGCTCGGCATAGGAATATTCCCCCGAAAAAAAGCGTTCCAGTTCCCCCGGCAGCGGTTCTTCAAGCAGGGCTATGGCGGCAATAATCCTCCGGTCATGATCGTCAATATAGGCGGCGATGGCTTCCTGGATTTCAGGCCGGGCGGCAAAGGCGGAAAGATCCTCCAGCAGGTTCTGCTTGTTAAAGGGGGTTTTGATGCTTCCCAGAATGCTCCGCATCAGTTCAAAGAACGTATTATCGGGAAGGGTTACCAGCGCGGACTGCCAAAAAGAAACGGACCGGAAGGGCATTTTCACCGGCTCTCCTTTACCGCTTCGGCTTTCCCTTCGGTCCAGTGCTGGATCGAATAACGGTAGCCCTGCTCGGCAAGGAATTTCTGGCGGTTTGCGGCAAAATCCTCTTCCACCGTGGCCCGGGATACAATCGTGTAGAAGTAGGAATTTTTATTTTCCTTTGGCCGGAGGATCCGTCCCAGCCGCTGGGCTTCCTCCTGCCGGGAACCGAAGGAGCCGGAGATTTGTACCGCCATGGAAGCGTCCGGAAGGTCCAGGGCAAAGTTGGCCACCTTGGAAACGACCATAACCTTAAGGTCGCCTTTTTTGAAGGCCCCGTAGATCCGTTCCCGCTCGGCGTTAGGGGTCTTTCCCGTTACCAGGGGCGCTTTAAGCAGCCGGGCGATGGATTCCAGCTGGGAAATGTACTGGCCTATCACCAGGATATGATCCAAAGGATGATTGGCGATCAGCTCCAGCGCCGCCTCTTCCTTGCGGGGATTTTCCGCGGCAATGCGGTACTTTTCCCGCCTGCCCGCCACCGCATAGGGAATTTTAAGTTTGCCGGGCAGATCCAGCCGTACTTCAACGCAGAAAGCTTCGGCGATCCAGCCCTTTCGTTCCAGGTCTTTCCAGGGCACATCGTAGCGCTTGGGCCCCACCAGGCTGAACATCGCGTCTTCCGCGCCGTCCTCCCGGACCAGCGTCGCCGTAAGGCCCAGACGCCTTACGGCCTGAAGTTCGGCGGTAACCCGGAATACCGGCGCGGGCAGGAGATGTACTTCGTCATAAATGATAAGCCCCCAGGGATGGGTGCGGAACAGGGTAAAGTGGGGAAAATCCCCGCCTTTGGCGGGCCGCCAGGTAAGGATCTGGTAGGTGGCAATGGTAACCGGAGCCACCGCCTTTGAATCCCCCGAATACTCGGCAATCTGATCCCGGGTCAGGGTGGTTTTATCCAGCAGTTCGTCGATCCACTGGTGCACCGCCGCCACATTGGCGGAGAGGATCAGGGTACTGGTTTTTAGAAGGGCCATCACCGTCATGCCAACGATGGTCTTGCCGGACCCGCAGGGAAGCACCACCACCCCAAAGCCCGTTCCAGGCCCGCCGTTTCCCAGCACCGACCGGGCAGCTTCGGCCTGGTAATCCCGCAGGATAAAGGGCTGTCCCGAAACACAGCGGTCCCGCAGGCCGATCTCCAGGGCTGCCCCTTCCCTTAAGGGAGCTTCGTCCTCTACAGGCCAGCCAAGCTTAATCAGTTCCTGCTTTACCGTTCCCCGGTCGGTCAGCTTAAGGACAAATCCTCCTTCGGTTTTGGTAAGATAGTTCCCCAGGGTCCTGGCGGCGGCGATTTCCTTTTCCACCGCGCTGTCCTCCGTCACCAGAAGCAGTTTTTCCGTCCCCGGCGCGGCCCCGGCAGCCGTGGCCCCGGCCTCGGCAGACTGCCCCGGCGGCTCCGCCCGGAGCCGTATCCTGCCGTACCGGGCCATGGTATCCGCAAAGCCGCCGGTGATCCCTTCGGGTACCTCGTAGCGGCTGTAGGCGTTAAGGGTCTTTACCACATCCGCGGGAGTCAGGCCCGCGCTGGCCGCGTTCCACAGGGACAGGGGGCTGATGCGGTAGGTATGGATATGCTCGGGGGATTTTTCCAGTTCCGCAAAGGGCAGAATTGCCGCCCGGACATCCTCCGCTCCTTTGGCGTGTACATCCAGAAGCAGGGTTCTGTCGCTCTGTACGATAAGGGGTTTTGACGCGGAACTCATAACTATAGATTATAATAGAGAAAAACGCCGGAAACCGCTATAGTTAAAGGGCGTTTTTTAGTTATAAGCCACCCGCCTTATCCGTAAGGCGGGTGGTTAATTTGGAATCGCTTAAAATTCCATAGTCTTTGCCTTTTCAAATTCCTTTTCGATTTCCGGCGAAGGTTTCCTGGTAACAAGGCTTACGACGAAGATCACGACGCAGGAAATAACAAAGGCCGGAAGCAGCTCGTAGATGGCAAAAACGCCGCCCAGCCTGGCGATAGCCTGTTTCCAGATAACCACCATCGCGCCGCCCGAAACCATGCCGGCAACCGCGGCGGGAAACGT
>JAISDG010000165.1 GCA_031265015.1 Spirochaetaceae bacterium
AAAACAAAACAGTAGCAAGCAAGCCATAAAAAACACTCTTTCCGCTGTTTTTTCTGAATTTGCAAACGCAGAAGGGGAATTTTTGGTATTTTTAAAAACAACGATAAAGACAATCCTAGTAGCTTGCTTATACTAAATGACCGGGTATAAAGAATGCAGCTGTATTCTTGCGTCGGCAGTAGTGAATTGCCATTTGATCGTCTTCTTATTCCGGTTTCGATCTTGCTGCCATGCCCGGATCTCTTTTCTCAGTTTTGCTAGAGTGTCTATCCGCCGGTTTAAACATTGAGACGTCAACGCGCTTAACTCTATCTCCGCCATGTTCAGCCAACTCCCATGTTTGGGCGTGAAATGAACCTCAAGCCGTTGTGCCATCCCCAGCGCCTCCTCCGCCCGAAATGCCTCATACAGCGATGCTATCGTATGCGTATTCAGATTATCCATCACCAGTACAATCTTTTCGGCATACGGGTATTGCCTGGTCAACAGTGATTTTATTTCAAACGCCCGGTCTTTCTTGGTCCGGTGTTCCCGGGCGGATACATATCTTTTACCGCCCAACGGTTCGTTGAACATGAAAATACCGCGCGTACCGCACCGGACATATTCGCTGTCCTCACGCCGGTTATGCCTTTTTGTCATGGGCTGTCCGGGCCGGTGGTCTCCCGGCAGCTGCGGCGGTTTCTCATCCATACACACAACCGGATATGCTTCATTATAGGGGCGTTGGTATACTGCAAGTACGTCTTCCATCCGGGAGACGAAACCGGCGTTTTGTTTCGGCGGTATGCACTCCTCAAGCCACCGGCTATGCCGGTGGTACATGACTATTTATGAGAGAGACAAGCGGTTTGACATGAACGACCCGCAATCACAAATGATACGCGGAGTTCTGTTGGCGGTACCCAATTGGCTTACCGCCAATAAGTGGCTGATTGGCTTACCGCCAATAAGCCTTGGACAAAAACACCAGCGCCGTCCACAGTTCCAGCCTGCCGGCAATCATGACAAACGACAGGATCCATTTAATATATGCGGGAAAGGCATGGAACACCGCGGCCGATTCCAGATGGCCCAGTCCCAGGCCCACATTCCCTATGCTGCTGGCGGACGCGTTCAGGGCGGAATAGAAATCCAGGCCGGCGCCAGCCAGCACCAGGGAACATAAACCGGTGATGATAAAATACAAAGCGACGAAACCCGAAACCCCGTAGACCACGTCCCTGCGGCCCACCTTATTGTTCAGCCGGATGGAGAAGACGCCCCGGGGATAAATAACCTTCCGCATTTCGTTTTGCATCTGCTTAACGAGCACCACATGCCTGACTACTTTGATGCCCCCCGCGGTGGAGCCGGAACAGCCCCCTATAAACAGCAGCACAAAAAGCACCCCCTGGGCCAGGGCGGGCCAAAGGTTGTGGCTGGCCACGGAAAAGCCCGTGGTGGTTAAAACGGAAGCGGTGTAAAAAAAGCCGTGCCGGATTGCCGCCGGCAAGGCGCTTGCCGGCGGATCGGTTCCGCCGTTACCGGCGGTCGCCGTCGAGAGGGCGATGATTGCCGCGGCGATCACAATGATCAGCGCATACGCCCTGGCCTCGCTGTTGTAATACACCTCCCGGAACTTCCGCCTGAAAAGCCGGTAGAGCAGCGAAAAGTTACACCCCGCGATGATCATGAACACGGTGATGATCCACTCGATCAGGGGTGATTGATAGTAGGCGATGCTTTCATTCCGGGAACTAAAGCCCCCGGTGGCTATGGTGGAAAAAGCGTGAATCACCGCGTCAAAGAGGCTCATTCCCGCCAGCCGCAGGAGCAGCGCTTCCACCGCGGTCAGGATGATATACATAAGCCAGAGGAGCTTTGCCGTTTCGGTAATCTTGGGGGTAATCCGGTCCTTGTCGGGCCCGGTGGTTTCCGCCTTAACCAGCTGGAAACCGCCGACCCCCAAAAGCGGCAGCAGGGCCACCGTAAGGACCACCATGCCCATACCGCCCAGCCAGTGGGTTTCGGCCCGCCAGAAGATCAGCGACCGGGGCATCAGCTCCAGGTCGGTGATGATCGACGACCCGGTGGTGGTAAAGCCCGATACGCTTTCGTACACCGCGTCGGCCATGCGGAGAATATGCCGGGAAAGATAATAGGGGAGCGCTCCCAGAAAGCAGGCCGCCACCCAGGTTAAAAACACCAGCAAAAAACCGTCCGAAGCGGTAAACCGCAGGGGCTGTTTCCGGGTAGCGGCAAGGACCGGCACGGCCGCGGCAAAAACCGCCCCCATGGTAATGCCAAAGGCCTTTACCATGGCGTTTTCTTTCAGCGCCAGGGCGATTGCCAGAGGCAGGGCCATGGCCAGGACGGTAAGGGAAACAAGCAGCACCAGCAGGCGGAGCATGGCCCGCCGTTTCATTTGGGGGCCCCGAAGATTTTTTCTATTTCCGGTTCCGTACCGTTTCTGGCGATCAGGATAAGCCGGTGTCCCGCGGTGTATACATAATTGCCCCGGGGAATAAAGTCCGCTTCGGTTTCACGGCTAACCAGCATGACCAGCGCTCCTTCGGGCAGACGGAAATCTTTGAGCGCCCGGCCTTCCGCCGGGGAACCGGAGCTGATGTCGATTTCCAGGGTGCCCACTTCGCCGTCCCCGATGCGGTGCACGCCCCTGACTCCCCCGCCCATGAGTTTGGAAAGAATCGAGTCCACCACCACGGACTTTATGGGGATAATCACATCCACCCCTAACTGCCGGGCTATCGCGGTATAGCCCGAACCGGCCACCATGGCAATGGCCCTGGCAACTCCCCGGGACTTTAGATACACCGCGGTAATGATATTCAGTTCCTGATGTTCCGTAGCGGTAACAATTAAATCCAAATCGTCCAGCCGTTCTTCCGTAACGAAGCTTTCGTCGGAAATATCTTCGTTCAGGATCAGCGCTTCGGGGAAACGGGCGGACAGTTCTTTACAGAGCCCGTAATCCTGCTCGATAATAACTACCTTTTTCAGGCTTCCGGGGATCAGGGTTTTAAGAAACGAAAAGAACCCCCGGGCTTTTTTTCCTTTTGTGTCCGCCCTGTCCGTTTTGCCCGGTTCCCGGTCCGGCTCACGGCGGTTTTCTTTTTTCAGGAGCCCGGCAGCAATCAGCGATCCCAGCCGGCCGCCGCCCACGATGCCGATTTTACGGAGCGGTTCTCCCGTCTTGCCGGCAAGCGTAAAGCCCCGGTTTAATTCTTTTTCCTGGGCCAAAAGATAAATCCGGTCTCCCTGCTGCAGCCGGGTTGTTCCCGTGGGCAGAATGCTTTCGCCCCTTCGATTCACCAGGGTGATAAGGCTTTCCCCTTCAAAAACCGTATGAAAGTCCTTAAGCAAAAGACCGTTAAAGGGCGATGCCGCGGGCACGTCAATGGCGCCCAGCTGGTAGGGAGTGCCCGTAAAGGAAAGGATGTTGCCGATGGCGCCGTGTTCAATCGCGTCCAGCACTGCCCGGGCCGCTTCTACGTCGGGGTGGACAAAGAAATCAATCCCCATGGACGCGCCGTCTACCTGGTTTTGAAAATTCCGCCGGACATATTCGGCGTTCCGCACCCGGGCGATCTTGAGCAGTTTGGGATACCCCGCCGCCAGGCCGCAGATGATCATGTTTACTTCGTCGGAATCGGTAACGCAGATCAGGGCATCGGCCTGGGCGATTCCCGCTTCTTCCAGCGCGCCGATGGAGTTGCCCTCGTCCTGAAGGACCATACAGTCAAGCCGGTTCGACACATGCCGGGCCCGTTCTTCGTTTGCCTCGATAATTGCAATGTCGTGCTTTTTTTCGATTAAGATACGGGCCAGTTGAGTGCCTGCCAGTCCCGCTCCGACAATGACGATGTGCATAGGTAAATTGTACTACCGGACGCCCAGAAGTTCCAGGAATCCCGGATAGGTTACATCCGCCGCTTCCGCCCCGGCGATTTCCGTTGTTTGCCCGAAAAACCCGGAGCGTCCGAGAGCGGCGCAGGCCAGGGCCATCACAATACGGTGGTCCCCCCGGCCGTCAAGCCGTATCACGGCGTTTTCCGGCGCCGCAGACCCGGGAATTCCCCCGCCGGATTTTCCCCGGATTATCAGGCCGCCGGGCCTTTCCTGGCAGCTGACGCCCAGCTTCCCCAGTTCCCCGGCCATAACGGCGATACGATCCGTTTCCTTAATCCGGGCATGGGCAGCGTTGGTCAGCGCCGTTTCCCCTTCGGCATGGGCGGCCAGGGCCGCCATCACCGGAAGCATGTCCGGGGTGGCGTTCAAATCAAAAACGCCGCCCCGCAGCGGACCTGTCCGGGAAACGGTAACGCTCCGGGGGCTGTTCACGGCGTCACCGGAACAGCCGGCAGCCGCGGTTTTTTCCCACCGTACCTCGCAGCCCATCCGGACCAGGTGATCAAAGAACACCTTGTCCCCCTGGGTATCCGCCGGATCAAGCCCCCGCAGGGTAACGGTTCCGCCGGAAACCGCCGCCGCCGCGGCGGGAAAGGCGGCGGAAGAAAAATCCCCCGGTACGGGGCCGTTTATAGGCCTGTAGGAACGACCGCCGAAAATACGAACGTACGAATAATCCGCCGCCATAACAACGGCCGCATCACCGGCAGCGGTCATATCGACTGCCGCCGGGCCCGAGGCTGCATCCGCCGGATTTTTGGATCCGGCGGACGGCGATCCGGTAAACAAGCCCTGGGTTTTAAGGTAGTCCAGGGTCATATCCACATACGGTTTTTCGTTAAGCAGGGGTACACTGATTTCGGTAACCGTTCCCGCCGGGGCCAGCGGCGCGGCAATCAGCAGGGCCGACAGGTACTGGCTGGTGGGGCAGGGCATACTGACCCTGCCTCCCTTCCAGGGACCCCGGACCGTCATGGGAGTATAGCCGCAGTCCCCGCCGGCGCCCCTGGCGGAGCTGACCGAAACGCCCAGCCCCGCCAGGGCATCCAGCAAAGGTCCGGCGCTCCGGCGGGCGATCTGCCCGTCACCGGTAAAGGTTACGGGTACGGAAGCAAGAGCCGCGGCGGCAAGAGCAAAAAACAGCGTGGTACCGGAGTTGCCCACGTTGATACAAAGAGCCGGAGGCGCGTCCGGCGGAACGCCGCCGGCCGAAGTCCGGCTTACCGAAGTCCGGCCTGCCAAAGCGCCGTTTGCCGCCTTGACCCTGTCCGCCGTAGGATCCGGGCCCGGGCGGCCCTGTACAATCCAGCCCGCCAGCCTTCCGGCGCTGTCCCGGTCTTCAGCAAGGTCCGCTCCCAGAACCCGGCAGGCGGCGGCGCAGGACCGGGTGTCCAGAGCGTCCAGCGGTTCCTCAATGCGGGAACTTCCTTCCGTCAGGGCGGCCATGATAAGCCGCCGGATGGTATGGGACTTGGAGGCGGGAACCTGCACCGTGCCGGAAAAAATATGGGGCCTAATGAGGGCGCGCATGGAATCAGGAACCGCTGTTCCGAATCGTCTCCCAGCTTTGCTGCATGGCTTCGGCGCATTGTTCAGGGCTTATAAGGCCGGAAAGCATCTTCTCCACCTCACCCCTGACAATAGCGTTCATGTTTAACATGGCGCCGGATCCGTAAACTCTTTCCTGGACCATTTCTCCCGCTTCGTACATGTCAAAGGCCTTGGCATAAACAGGATCGGTCCTGGACAGATCGGGATTACGCCGGCCGTTGCCGGGCACGGCGTATGCTTCGGCGGCAATGGTCCCGGCCCGATCCTTAAGAAAGGCGGCAAACTTCCGCGCCTCTTCCGGATATCCGGTCTTCCGGCTAACGCCCACGTACCATCCGGTCAGGGGGAAAACCGGTTTTCGCGTATAGGATTCGGGTCCCGGTATGGTGGTAATGCCGAAATTATCCCCCATCACAGCCTTAAATTCCCCGGCGTCGGCGATAGAACCGATAATCATCCCTACCTTGCCTTCGTTGAAAGCCGTAAGCAGTTCCTCCTGGGTAAGGGTAAAGGGATTGGGGTAGAGGTCCTGTTTAAGCTGGTTAAGAAAGGTTAATACCGCAATTACCTGCCTGGAATTAAAGGAAAAGTCCTCCATGGTTTCCTGGTTCCCCGCGGCGGCCCATATCCACGACAGAAGGTGGCGCTGTACATTGTGGGGATCGCCCCGCTCCAGGGCAAGCCCCGCTCCATAAATACCGCTGCCCCGCTGATTGATCCGCTGGGCATAGGAAAGAAATTCGGTTTGATTCTTTGGGGGCCTGTCAAAGCCCGCTTCCTGGAGCAGATCAATATTGTAGAAAAGAAGATTGATAAACGAAATAACCGGCGCGGCCGTATTCAAAGCGCTGTCTGTTCCGGTCCCGGTTTCAATGGGCATCAGATAGGAGCGGCTTTCCGGTTCCCGGATCGGGTCAACGCTGAAAATATCCGGGACGGTGTTTTCGTCCGGCTTTTCCATATCCAGCAGTTCCCTGATTTCGGGCCAGCTCATGTGTTCCAGTCTAACGGTAACGCCGGGATTCTGGGATTCAAATTCCCTGGTTAAGGTTTCCAGGACGGGACTTTCCATTTGATCGTCCCACCACTGGGCAAAGACCAGCGTGGTTCCCATTCCGGGAAGGTTCCCGCTGATAATCTTAAACAGAAAGAGCCCGCCCACCATAACCAGGGCCCAAATCCACAGTACCTTGTCTATCGAGATGGTTCTGGCTTTGCTGAACAGGGCCCCCAGTTTTCCGGGAAGCCTGAACCGGAGCCGTTTTTTCAGGGCCCCGGACAGTTTCGCGGCGGTTTTGGATAAAGCCGCGCCCGCTTTTTGTATCATACTTTTTACCGTTTCCGCGTTCATGGTAACCTCGACTTGTACCGCCCTTTTAGGGTACAGTAACATTATGTTTGGTTTTTTGAAAAGGCTTTTTAGCCGCAGCCCTTCCAGAGACCGGACAGCCGATCCGGATGACATTGTTGAAGAACAGTGGCAGGCCGATTTTTCCCGGGAGGATATACCGGGCAGGCAGTCCCTGGTCCGCTTTTTTATTACATCAGAAAACTTGTATCGCGCCTATCTGTATAAAAACGCCCTGCGTCTGGGAGTTAAAAAAACCAATTGTATAGCCTGGACCGAGGATATGCAGTTCCGGTATCAGGATCTGGATATGCGGGGGCGGATCAGGCTGGAGAGCGGGAGCGGGTATGCCGCCGCCGGTTTTATTTTCCGCATGGTGGACGAACTTACCTATTACATGGCGCTGGTTTCAAACCGGGGATACTTCCGTCTGGATCTGGTCCGGAACAGCACTCCCCTGGCCCTGGCGGGATGGACCGAAGCGCCGGGACTTCCTGTTTTAGAGGAAGAAAGGGACACTCCTGTAGAATTTGACCTGGAGGTGATCACCTACGGCAGCAGAATCCTCCTGCTGATTAACGGGCAGTGGGCCGGGGCCTGGAACGACGCTTCCCTGCCGGAAGGAAGAATAGGGTTTGCCGCGGCCAGTTATGAAACCCGGAAGGGGCCGGCCCGTTCCGCCGGGCAGACGGAATTCGACGCCCCGGACGGCAGCCAAAGATTCGCCGCGGAAGCCTCGCTCCTTTCCTTTAGCCTTGATTCCCGGATTACCGAAGTGGGAAACCGGTACGATACGCTGGAAGACACCGCCCTCCCGGAAAACCGCGTCCGGCTGGCGGAAACTTTTACCGCCCTGGGCCGGACAAACGCCGCGCTGGCGCAGCTTCGGAAAGCCTGGGAGGGCCGGGAAACGGCCGCCGCGGCCCTGGCCGCCGAAGTGGCTACCGCGGAAGACGGGGTTGTTCTGGCGGCCATACAGATTGAAACGCCGGAGACCTATATCCGCAAGCCCAGGGAACTGTTCTTGGCCGCCAAACTGGCCCTGGCGCTGGAGCAGTGGGACGAAGCGGAAGAATACCTTGAAGCCCTGGCCGCCCCGGCCGGCCCGGAACGGGCAGGCGCCGGTGAAGAACTCCTTAAGCAGGCCAGGAATATGAAAGCCGCGTTTCTCTATTCCCGGGGACGATACGGCGATTTGATTCAATGGACGGCAAATACTGCGGCCGCCGAAGACCCAAACGGCGAAATACAGGAAGCCGTCCGCCTGTTCGCGGATCCGGCGGCGCTGTACAATCTGCTGGGACACGCGTACTTTAATTCCTGGGAATATCAAAAAGCCGCGGAAGCCTATGACAGGGCCGGTAAATTGGATGAAAAAAACGGCATGACCGCAAAAAACGCCGCCGCTTCCTATGAACTGCTGAATCAAAACGAAGCCGCCCTGGAACGGTATCTTAAAGCGGGCAGAGCCTTTCTGGCGGGAAACAGCTATGAAGAGCTGGGGCTGCTGATACCTAAATTCCGGCTTCTGGGAGAAACAAACTGGGAAGCCCGGGCCCTGATCGGCAAATGGTCCTTTGGGGTTGAAGACTGGAAAACCGCCCGGGAAGAACTGGACAGGGCGGAAGAACTGCGGAAAGAAACGGAAGTTCCGGAACAGGGCGCGAAACTCCCCGCGCCCGATCCGGCCCTGTACTTTTTGCAGGGATTGCTCCTTTCCCGCAGCGGCCGCCGGCGGGAAGCCCTGCCCCTTTTTGAAAAGGCGGTAAGCTTCGCGCCGGATTACCCGCTCTTCCGTTTCAGGCTGGCGGAAAACCGCTTTATGCTTGACCAGAACCCGGATGATCCCCGTTTTCTCTCCGACCTGGAAGCGGCCCTGACGGTTAACCGGGAAGAAGAAGAGGAAACCTATGGGTGGGTCCATAACTTTGCGGCCCATGTGGCTTTAACCAGAGGGGATCTTGATCAGGCAAAAAGCCGCATGGATAAGGCCTCCGCCATTCTGGGCGAAATACCCGCGGTCCGGGTAAACCGGGCGGTAGCTCTTTACCTGACGGGTTCTCCTGATGAAGCCCTAAACATTCTGGAATCAAAACAGGAAGAAGATCCCGAAGGGCTTATGGCAAACTGCGCTGGCAATCTGCTGGTCCGGGCCCGGCGCTTTGAAGAGGCGGACGGGTATTACCGCCGGGCGGTGATCGCCGCCCCGGACAATGTCCAGTACCGTTGTAACAGGGCCTCGTGCCTGATTGAACTGGGCCGGTACGGTGAAGCCGATGCTGTCCTTACCTCGGGGGGCGGCATTTCCCCCGAAGCAAATCCCGATATGCTGGAATTGATTGCCTTCGTGGCGGTTAAAAAGGGTGAGTACCAGCGGGCCGAGGCGGCCGCCCTGGCGGCCCTTACAATTGACCCGGATCATGTCCCCTCCCTGATCAGCCTGGGCTGGACAAAGGCTTTTGGCGGCCATTGGGATGAACTGGAGAAGACGCTGGATCACCTGGATCAACTGGAACTCTCCGGGGACGCCGCCAAAGGCCGGGATGATCTTGAACGATGGATGGAAGAAGCCCTGTACCGCACCGTCAGCTGCGCCATCTGCGGCAGGGAATGGCGGGTAGAGCGGAACGGCAAATCCGTTCCCGCTATCAAGCTGTATGCCATGCCTCCCGACGACATGCCCGCGGGCGCCTGTCCCGGATGCGGTAAAATCTATTGTGTAGGCTGCCGCAGGGATGACCTGGATGAATCGGGCCGTTTTACCTGCCCTGACTGCGGTAAAAGCCTTAAGTTAAGTGATGACGGCCTTAAAGCCCTGTTGTATGATTGGGCCGAAACGAACCTGAAAAAACGGAAACGGAAAAAAAAGAATCCTCCGGCGGAAGACAACGCCCCATCCGCGCCGCCGCCGGAACCCGCAGACGGCATCGCACTGCCGAAACCCGTGAACGGCATCGCGCCGAAGGAACCCGCGGACGATGCTGTGCCGCAAGAGCCGCCGGACGGCGCTGCGCCGCGGGAACCCGCAGACGGCGTTGCGGCGCAAAAACCACCGGATGCCGCGAACGGCATTGCGCCGGAGGGCGCTACGCCATCGGAAACGTAAACCCGGACGGCCCCCGCTTGCAAAGCATATCCGTACCCTCTTTGCCCGCGGCTTCAGTTTTCCGAGTTCGAGTACCG
>JAISDG010000171.1 GCA_031265015.1 Spirochaetaceae bacterium
GGAACTATACCGATCCAAACTGGGAAGATCTGTATTACCAAAACCGGCATATCGACGCGGATAATCCGGTAAGCCTGAAATTTTACCGGGTTGCGGCGGTACTCACCTGCCGGCTGTAACCGTCGCTTTTTATTCGCAGTGGGGGCTTTACAATTCTCAAACGCCCCAGGTATACCAATATGACTACCTGGAGTTACACCACCTCTCTCTATATAATAATCCACAGAACCGATGATTTGCAGGGTGGACGGCAATTTTATGGTGGTGAGTCTTGTGCAATCCGCAAACGCGGCGGAAGCAATAAAGGTTACCCCTCGGGGATAATAATTTGTGTAAGTTGCGTTTCCGCAAACATCGCCGGCCCCATCTGGACGATGGAAAACGACGGTCCCCGATCCGGAGGCTTTACCGGCGAGGGGCGGGGATCCCTGGTGGGAATTTTCATCGCCCGCCGGTCCTCGTTGGTAACCGGAAGGAACCGCAGATACTGGTTGACATCGGCGAGTTTAACGGCGGCGGCGACACCCGTTTCTGTGAATGGTTTGCCGAAGAAGTAAAGGTCGCCGCCGTTCCCGGCTCAAGTTTTTTCCGGGAGCCGGTTAACCACCTTATCCGTTTCCACTTCGCCAAAAAGGAAGAAACCCTTATTGCCGCGGCCCGGTAACTCTCCGGTTAATGTCTATGGAATCTTCTATAGATTTGCCCAGATAATCCACCCGGAATTACTTCCAAAGACTAATTTTCCGTTGCCATACGCGCCGGTATTAATTCCTCGTGTAGGCACACTTTTCCAGCTTATCCCATCTTGGGAATATGACACTTTGGTAGAGGCGTCTTCAGTACCCAAAAAGAAGTGTCCTTTTGCAAAAAGCATATGACCAGCAGAACCGGCAAATAAAGGGTTGCCGGATGGATTAGACGGAGTAATATTAGTCCAAATCCTGCAATCATTGGAATCGGCTATGTCATCATTTGAGCTGGCCAGGAATTTTCCTCCACCAAAAGCAATAAGCAAAACTTTATATGGGATACCAACCGATTCAGCAACTGTCCAGGTGTCACCATCCGTTGACCAGGCTATTTTACCACTACCTCCTCCTACGGCAACGAATTTTCCGTCAGCAAAAATAATTTGATTAATCCCAGTGTTATCAAATGTTTGGGAAGTGTCAAGAACAGTAGTTGATGGTGTCCATGTTAAACCGTCATTTGTGGAATAGGCAATTTTACTCCGTGACGAACCAACAACAAACCTTCCATTTCCATAAGCAGCGGTCTGGATTTTACTAAACATGGATAAATTATCGACATTTGCGGCATTCCAGTCTCTGCCATTTGTTGAATATGAAATACGAGTATTATTAAATCCACTACCAGCAATATAATGCCCGTTTCCATCATAAGCAACTACTTCGGTATCAGAATAAGTGTCACCGAAGATATTATTTGCCACTCTAGTCCAGGTTATGCCGTCAGTCGAATGGGCGATAAAACCGCCGTCTCCACCAGCAATAAATCTTGTTCCGTCAAAAATGATACTGTAGACATTTTTTGATTCTAATTCACCGGTAGTTGCATCGGTAAATACTGGGACCACACTGACATTACTGGTTTTTGTAATTCCACCTTTTGCAGTAACAGTAATTATTGCTGTTCCTAGTCCAACTGCTTTGACCGAACCGTTGCTATTTACAGTTGCAACGGTAACATCACTCGATTCCCATTTTATGATTGGTGCATCGGAGGGTGTTACATTACAAGTGAGAGTATACTCCTCCGTTACACTATATGTTCCACTGCCTGGGGTTAAAGAGACAGATATTGCATCAGGTCCGGATGGGATTGTTTCGCCAGTATCAGATATTGCATCGGGTCCGGATGGATCAGGCGCGTTGCTGGGACTGCTGCAGCCAAAAACCAAGCCAAAGGCCAAAAGTACCGAAGTACCGAAGTTTTATTTTTTCCATTTCTTACACGCTCCTTGAATATGATTAATGATAAACCATTCCCCGGTAACCCCGGGATGTCAAATTATGGGATAATCTCGCTCTGAATCTCGCTCCAGGGACTTTCGCCCTCTTTCCCGATTTCCCACTTGCAGGCAAAGTACGCCCGCTTCCCCCGGTCCGACCCCCGGAACCGGGTGACATGGCCGCATTTGGTAGCCTTCTGTGACCCGGGCAGCCGCTCCGGGTCCGTCACGGGCTCGTCGGAAACCCCGTAGTAGATCCGCACCGCCACCACTCCTTTGGGCTTCGACCCCTTCTTGCCCGTCTCCCCGTCCCGGTAAACAATCCCCAGCATCCCCGGCCCCATCTGGACGATGGAAAACGACGGTCCCCGATTCGGGATCTTTACCGGCGAGGGGTGGGGATCCCTGGTGGGAATTTTCATCGCCCGCCGGTCCTCGTTGGTAACCGGCGGGAACCGCAGGTACTGGTGCCGTTATCCGGCCCTTCGTGAAATGGCCGCGGTTTTAGCCTCGTTTTTGGCCAGGGTGTCCACCTCGGTACGGGGACCGAAGGTCTTGCCGTAGGCGGTGAACCAGTCCGCGTAGGCGGTGGTCAGCCTTGTTCGGGCGGCCTGGGGAATGTGATCCCACTCCGGCGTGGAGCCGGAGCATTTCAGGGTCACGTATTGGTTCAAAAACTTAAACCAGTCGTCAAAATAGGCGTCTTTTCTCGGAACATAATCTTTGGACATGGGAATCCTCCTTAGCTAAGTACCCGGGGAAGCCCCGGACGTTTATACGGGTGATTCGGAGCGTACTCCGAAGGATTGGGAGATCCCTCCGGATAACCCGGAGATTTCTCCGAACAGCCCGGAGATCGCTCCGGATGACCCGGAGATCTCTCCGAGCGATTGGGAGATCTCTCCGGACGGCGTGGAGATCGCTCCGGGCGGCCCGGAGATCTCTCCGAACGAAGGGACCGGTAAAAAAACCGGTAGGGCGGGTTAAAAAGGACATACAATCCTCCGCTTCAACGGGACGGGGACAAATTTTTTTTGGAAAAAGAAATATATGAAGGTGAGCGTTATGTGTGTGTGTGTGTGTGCAAGAACCGTGCCAAGTGGGCGAAATCTGACGATTTCGCCTTGAAGTTTGCAAACTTCAAGGGCAAAAATTGCGTTATCGGTATGTTTTTTGCATATCCGGCACTTAGCATGGATTTACGATACCACAGAGCGAGGATGATAGTCAACTGCTCAAAAATCACTATCCATGGTAAAGCCTAAAGGCGAAACCCAAGGTTTCGTCCGGCTTTACCATGATTTTTGGCATGGAGTTCGCCGGGGAACTTTTTTTAGCTGCCGGCTTAAATTTTTTCTTTAAGGATATCGTTGATTTGCTGTTCGCTTACATGCGTAACGGCGGCTATAGTCTTGATGTCCAGACCTTTTTTGCCCATTTCAAGGACGATTTTTCTTGTGGCCTTCAGTTCGCCTTCCTCCAGGCCTTTCTGGATGCCTTCCCGCAAGCCTTTCTGGAGGGCGCCGTTCATTCGGGAATAGTCATCCCGCTGTGCCTTTAACCGGGCTTCGTATATCATCCGGTTCGCCTCGTCTTCGCTCATTACTTGTAGCTTACAATACGCTTCGTGTATCACGGGATTCTTTTCCGCTATCATCTTAAACTCCTCTTCTGTCTCCGCCTTTAAAAAACGCAGCCAGTCCATTAGCTTGCCTTCCCCGTCCGGCGGCAGCCGCTCCAGATTCAGCACATGTATTTCCATCAGATCGTTAAAGGGAAAATATTCCTCCCGTTCCAGCATTTGGAATACCGTATGGCACCGCGCGGATTCGGGGATAAAATCGTAATCCGTGATGACGATGGAAACGGCCTGTTTGAGATCGACATAATGCCCTCCCATCCCTATCTGCTCGGTGATCATGTTCGAGAGGTAGTAGCTTATTCGGGAGCGCATTTCCGGTATGTCGGAAACCTGTATTTCTATGTCCAGGGACCTTCCGCCGCCGGTACGCAGTTTTACGTCCAGGATTTCCAGCTTGTCGCCTGAGAATTCCCGCTTTAACTGGGGATCCGTGATGGTTAATTCCTCGAATTCTTCATCGGCGAGGCTGGGGAGGACGGCCTTCAGGAAATCCGCCAGGATATTTTTACTGCGCTGATCGCCGAACAGGAGCTTAAAGGCAAAGTCTATTTTTGGCAGCATGAGGTTCATGGTTGAAAGTATACCTCAAATGCGCCCAAAAATCACTATCCATGGGATGTCAAATTACAGCCGCAGTTCCTCCGCCCCGATGGGCCTAATCCGCAGGGCCGTCACCGAGCCGGGGCCAAAGACGCCGTTCATGACGGAGCGGTAATTTTCCAGGACGGAGATAGGAATATACGCCTGGATGGTACCGGCAAAACCGCCGCCGTGAACCCGGCAGGCGCCGGGGATGGAAACTTTGGAGCGGAGAAAATCCCTGGTCAGCGCCAGGGCTACGGAAATTCCCTGTTCCCTGACATTCTGGACCGAGTACACATTCTGCAGCAGTTCCCAGGAAGAATCCCCCGATTCGTTGACCAGCCGTAAATAAGCGGCCATGGCTTCCTGTTTTGAGGCGGGACTTTGGGTCCGGTTGAGTTTTTCCAGGGCGGCGTGCATGTCCGCGGCCCGCTGGTTTTCGTCAAAAAAATGAAGGGCCCGCAGCAGGGCCCGGTCGCCCAGCTCCTGCCGTATGGCCGCGGCTTTTTCTTCTACCGCTTCTTCAGTACATTCCCGGAGCGTTTCCCTGCCGAAGAATGCGGCCACCGCTTTCATCTCGCCGGGAATGGCGGCGTAATCCGGGGTCAGGTCCGCGTGGCTTCCCCGGGTGTTAACCACGCAGAGGGCATAGCCCGCGGCGGACAGGTCCGCGTCTACCTGCTGTACCAGCGGCCGGGCGGGATCGGCAAAGTCGATGGCTACCGCTCCTCCGAAGGCGCAGGCGGTCTGATCCATCAGGCCGCAGGGTTTGCCAAAGTACACATTTTCCGCCCGCTGGCCTATTTGGGCGATTTCCAGGGAATCGCAGGATCCGCCGTTGTACAGGTTGTCGATGATACGGCCAAAGAGAACCTCCACCGCCGCGGAGGAAGAAAGCCCCGAACCGGGAAACACTGTGGAATCGGCGTTAACGGTAAACCCCTTTACCGCCGCCCCCCGGGCGGTAAACTCCGCGGCAATGCCCCGGATCAGCGCTTCCGTCGTACCTTTCTCATGTTCTTTGGGGGCCAGATCCGGCCTGCCGGAGGCATCGGTTAAATCCACCGTCACATCGGGATAACCGGTGGAGCGGAAAAATATCCGGCTGTCCCGCCGGGGGGCAGCCACCGCCGCCTGGTCCAGCTGTATCGACGCGGCGAGCACCCTGCCGCGGTTGTGGTCCGTGTGGTTGCCGCCAAGTTCGGTTCGGCCCGCGGCGGTAAAAAGACGCAGATCCCCCGCGGCTTCGGGGAACCGGCTCCGGGGGAAATTATCTTCATCATTCCTAAGCAGCGCTTCGACAAGGGAGGCATAGCGCTTCTTTCCCGCCGCCGCTCCTTCCTGTCCGTAAAGTTTTACAAAGAGTTCCTCGGCCTCCGGGCTGTCCAGCCGGGCCGGCAGTTCCTGTCCGGTCATGGATACAGTATACCTACAACCGGCGGACTCCGCAACCGGAAAGAACGCTGCGGCCGCCGCCGGATTTGCTTACCCGGATACAGGCGCCGATTCTTTCCTGCAGGTCCTCCACATGGGAGATAATCCCCGTTAGTTTTCCCTGGTTCTGCTGAAGGCCGCTTAAAACATTTACCGCCAGTTCCAGGGTTTCCCTGTCCAGGCTGCCAAAACCTTCGTCCAAAAAAAGCGAATCAATCGGCAAATCAACGCTGTTCAGCCGGGAAAGGCCCAGAGCCAGGGACAGGGAGAGAAGAAAACATTCGCCCCCCGAAAGATTGGAAATAACCCGTTCAATGGAACCCTGGTGCCGGTCGATCACCAGGGGCAGCAGTTCCTCATCGCCGGTTCTGGCCTGGAGCTCGTAGCGTCCTGCCGACATCTGTAAAAGAAAAGGCCTGCTGTTGTATACCAGCTGTTGAAAGGTAATGGTTTGGGCATACTGCTTAAAGCGCCACCCGCCGTCGCCGCCTATCCAGTCATCCATCATTTTCCAGCGGCGGCATGTTTCCGATTGTCCGGCGATGTTTTTTTCCAAATCAGCCTTTTGGGCTTTTCGTTTTCCGTTTTCCGCGAGGACGTTTTTTAAGCTGCCGATATCCTCATGATGGAACTGTATTTCTTCCCGGAGCCTGGATATTTTTTCTTCGGTGTCCGCGGATTCGCCGGGAATAAAAACGCCCATCCTTTCAAGTTCCGCTTCCTTTGACAAAAGAACAGTTTCCGCATGGGCTGTGCGTACCGCGAGTTCCTTTCTTTTTCCTTCCACCTTCAGGATCCTGGAGGTTTCCCAAAAGCAGCTCTGCCATTCGGCATAATTTTTGAATCCCCCCGCGGCAAAACCTGTTTCCATTGTCTGCCGCCGGCGGTTTTCTTCCTCCGTCAGCAGGGCTTTCCGCTTCCCCTTGTCCGCCGCGGCTGCTTCGTGCACGGTCCGGCGGGACGCGCAGTCCGCGGCGGCGGC
>JAISDG010000082.1 GCA_031265015.1 Spirochaetaceae bacterium
ATCTCGGGCGCCTGGTTCAACGACATTCCGGCGGCGCTGAATGCCGCCGAAAGGGCGAGTATCCCCGTGGTGCTCGTTGACCGCATGTTCGATTCCCAGAACTTCACCGCCTGGGTGGGCCCGGATAACGAATTCATGGGCGAGCAGATCGGCGAGTACATTGTCACGCAGCTGCCTGCCGGCGGCACCGCGGTGATTATCCGCGGCGGCCCGCCCGAGAATACCATCGGCATCAACCGTACCAAGGGTGTTACCAAGGCCCTCACGGCTGCCGGTAACTTCACCATCCAGGTCTCACCTGACTTTGGCGACTGGTCTACCGACGGCGGCAAGGCGGCCATGGAGAACATGCTTGCGAGGTTCCCGAAGATTGACGTCGTCTTCTGCGAAAATGACTCTATGAGCTTCGGCGCCCAGTCCGCGGCCGCGGACGCGGGCCGTTCCGCGGAGATGTTCTTCACCGGGATTGACGGCGCGAATCCGGCCATCCTGGCAATCCTTGAAGGCGGAAACTACAAGGCCACGGGTCACAACGACGCCAATGTAATCGGCGCCGAGGGCGTTGCCGTTATGGCGCGTATCCTCGCGGGCGAGGGTGTTAACAAGGTTAACTTCATGGATTCACCGATCATCACGATCGCGAATGCCGAGCAGTACAGGGATGCGGGTAAGTGGGAGTGATCCGCGCTCCGGTTATCCGGTTCGACGGATTAACAGCTGACGAATAACGATTGGTTCGGGGGCCTTGTAAAAGCAGGGCCCCCGAACATTGCCTTTTTTTAAGTTTTTCCCCCGGCAGTTTCACGTCCCCGGTAAACGGGCTTAGCCCGCCAACATCCCGGCAGCCATATCCTCAACCGTTTTCCGTCCGGCGAATCTCGTACAAGAAGAAGACGTCCTGTCATGACTTTACCATAAATTGTACTATGATTATAAATTTTGTATACTAAGAAAAACATACAGAACTTTTTCCCAAACTTTTTAAAGTTTTCCGCAAATGCTATTTACAACCCTTCCGTTTCGCCTTTAAGATAGAACCCATGTTCGGGGTACACCGTAATGTAAAATACGCCGCGGAAAAACCCCCGGCCCCTTTTATCGAAGTCCTGGAAAAAAACGGGAAAATCATTTTCCTTCATTCTTTGCAGGATGATCCGCCGGGGACGGACATAGGACGCATCATCCGGGAACTGGCGGCGCTGAACCCCGACACCATGAGCCCCATGGAAGCGCTGACGGCGGTTCAGCGCTGGAAAGACGTTTTGAAATCCACGCCGGAAAATTCCGGGTGAAGAATTTAAAAATCCTCCCGGCAGGCAAGCGTCCTGGAGGGTAATGCCCTTATGGGGGTATGAAAACCCCTTTGGCCGGCCCGCGAAAATTGCCGGACCCGCGTCTTCCCCTGTGGACCGCTTCCCTTTGGGAATGGGCTTTTCCGCAGGGCTGCGCCCTCTGCGGAAAAATCCTTTCTCCCGGCGCGGAGGCCCTGTACGGCCTTTGCGTCCCCTGCGGGGAATTCATGGAAGCGGCATGGTCCGTTCCGGTTCGCTGTTCCCGGTGCGGCCGGGAACTTGTCTCGGAACGGGGAATGTGCCTTTCCTGCCGGAACGGACCGGAACGGGCCTTTGACGGGATTTTTCCCCTGTTCCCCTATTCGGGGCCGTACCGGAAAATTCTTACGGCCTATAAATTCGGAGGCCGGCTTTCTCTGGGGAATTTTTTCGCGGTCCTCCTTTTGCGGGCCCTGAAAGAGCGTTTCGGCCCTTTTCTTGCGGTCAAAGGCCGGGAGGAGCGCATGCCCCATGCCGCGGCCTGGACGCCGGTTCCGCCCCGGCCGGGCAAAATCAAATATACCGGCTGGGATCAGATTGAGTATCTGGCGGGGCTGCTGGAAAAAAAACACCGCCGGAAAAGCGGTGATTTTTTTACCCTGCCGGTATGCCGCTGCCTTGAGCGGCTCCCTTCGGAAAGCCAGAAAGAACTGGACCGGGAAAAGCGGCGGCTCAACCTGAAGGGGCGGATCGTCCTAAGGGGGGAAAAGGGGGCCGGCCCGGCCGTACCCCGCAGGGCGGTTCTCGTTGACGACGTGTATACCACCGGTTCTACCATGGACGCCTGTGCGGAGGCGTTGAAGCGGGGCGGAGCGGAACAGGTCTACGGAATCTGTCTTTGCTATGATTAGGCCCTGTCAGGCGTCCATGTAACCGCTCTGTTTCATTTCTTCAAGAAGCTTCTGGCCCATTTTAAGCCCCCATTCCTGTCCTATGGACATGGATTCCGCCGTCATCAGCGGCGTTACCTCAATAACTTTTTTGCCCACCTCGGATTCGTAAAAGACAATCATGGCCCGGATTTCCTCCAGGGTATAATACCGGTCGTAAAGCGGAATATACGCTTTAACAAAATCATCAAAATTCATGTGCGCTTTGAAAAGATCCCAGAATTCCTGGGGAACCGAAGGAACCAGCGTCTGAAGCTGGGGTATGTAGAGGTCGAAAATCTGTTCCGCCAGATTTTTGACATTGGTTAGTTCCAGAAGCCTGATAATTTCCGCTTCTTTTTCCTTTGACTGGCCAAAACCAAGCGCCGCCGCGGCGCAAAAGAGGAGGATCAACAGGTATTTTTTCATCATCCGCTCCTTGCTTTTTCCGAACCCGAAAAAGACTTATCCCTAGAAATAAAATATAGTTCACTGTACTCCTGATTGCGAATAAACCGCAAGGTATGGTATACTTTCAGGGTGGACGATCAAAACCCGGATGCCGGTTCCGGGAAAGAAGCCGGACCGGCCGAAAAATACCTTATTTTTACCGTCGGGAATAAAAAATACGCCGTTCCTTCAAAGCTGATCGGGGAAGTATCCGCCCTGGAAAAGGTCTTTCCCCTGCCGCTGGTTTCCGGGTATATACAGGGCATCATCAACCGTTATTCCATACCCTACGCGCTTATCGACCTGGACGCCCTGCTCCGGGATGACCGGGAACCCCGCTCCGGCCCGGTGGGGCTCGCCAAGATCATCGTCCTTAAGGAATCGGTGGATAAGCTGGCCCTGCTTATCGACGACGTAACGGATATCGCCGACATCCCCGGGGAAGACCTGCTTAAGATTGAGCAGGACGGCGAAGGGCCGGAGGGGCTGATTCAGGCGTCCTTTGAATGGAAAGAAGACCATATCCTGTGCCTTGAAATTCCAAAATTGATCGACGCCATAAAACAGGGAACTATAAAAAACGAATTTGAAACGTATACGCCGTAGCGTACCGCTTTGATTTGCGCCGGCCGGGGGGATCATGAAATTTTTCATCTGCAGCCTTGAGGGGATACTGCTGGGCATTCCCGCCGGAGATACCGAACGGATAATTCCCGCGCCCAGGGTCCAGGAAAACTTCTTTGAAACGGATAAGGACGGCGGCTATATTTCCCTGCCGGCGCTGTTTAAAAAATCCTTCCCCGCCCCCCACGGCATGATCTTAAAAACCGGCGATCCTTCCCGCCGGCTGGTTCTCCTGGTTCCCCGGATTGATACGGATCTTGATGTTCCCGGCGACAGAATCCGCGGGATGCCGGCGGTGCTGGCCGGGGTCTTTCCCTGTTTCAGGGAAGCCTGTTTCCTCGGGGAAGACATGATCCTTCTTTTGCAGACGGGAAAACTGGCAGAGGCCGTACCGCAAGGAGCTCCCCATGATTAATACACTGGTTGTTGACGACAGCGCGATGGTCCGCGATATCATTAAGGATTTTCTTGAAGGCGGCGGGGCTTTCAGGATTATCGGGGAAGCGGCGGACGGTGAAGAGGCGGTGGAAAAAATTCTGTCCCTTAATCCCGACCTTGTCACCCTGGATATTGAAATGCCCAGGCTGAACGGTTTACAGGTTATTGAAAGGGTGATGAAGGAAACGGTGGTTCCCATCGTGGTTATTTCCAGCCAGGACACGGCAAAAACCGCTTACGAGGCAACCCTCCGGGGGGCGCTGGAATTTTATTCCAAGGATACCTTTACCGCTTCCATGACTCCCGCCAAACGGCAGGATATTTACGATACCCTTAAGCGGATCAGCGGCATTAAAATACGAAAGCCCGAGGGTTCCGCCGGTCCGGTCATGGGAAAGGCTCCCGAAAAACGCGGCGTTTCCGCGGTGGTCATCGGAGCGTCCACCGGAGGCCCCAAGGCGCTGTCCCGCTTTTTTTCCCTGCTGCCCGGTTCCTTTCCCGTTCCGGTCGCGGTGGTTCAGCATAATTCATCGGGCTTCGACAAAGGATTCGCCCAATGGCTTGATACCTATACCTCCCTGGAAGTAAAGCTTGCCGATGAGGGGGAGCGGCTTTCCCCCGGCCGGGTCTACATAGCCCGGACGGATCTCCACCTTGCCCTGCGGGGACAGGCGGCGCCCTCCTTTACCTGTTTTGACGGCGAGCCGGAAAACAACCAAAAACCCGCGGTGGATGTGCTGTTCAGAACCGCGGCGGAAACTCTGGGGGAATCGGTGATTTCCGTGGTACTTACCGGTATGGGCTGCGACGGGGCCGCGGGGACCAAAAAAATCAGGGAAATGGGGGGAATTACCCTGGCCCAGGACGAAACCACTTCCCTGATTTACGGCATGCCGAAGGCGGCCGCGGAAACAGGGTGCGTGGATATGGTCCTGCCCCTGGACAAAATCCCCGAAGAACTTGACTCCCTGGTCAGGGGAACATAAGGTGACCGGCGAAACCGAACGGCTGTTCCTGGTTACGGAAGACCGCATGGGCATTAAGGCCGATGAGGGGGACCTGGAAAAATTCCGCAGTTATCTTATTAAAACCTACGGCCGCGAATATGAAGAGCCCTCCGTGCTGGAAAAGGTCTTTGACTCCGGGGAGGCGGCCAATTTTCTGACGGTGAACGAAACTTATTTTTTCCGGGAGCCGGCCCATTTCGGGCTGCTCCGGAGTTTGCTCCCGGGTTTTCACGGGCGCCTCCGGATCTGTTCCGCCGCCACGTCCTCGGGCTGCGAAGCGTACAGTATTGCCGCGGTTCTGGAGCGGTACAATACCGGCGCCTCCCTGCCGTACCGGATTGACGCTTTTGACATCAATCCCCAGGTTATTGCCGCGGCCCTGCGGGGAGTGTACGGCAGGCACAGCCTCCGGGAGGACGGAAGCTGTTACCGGCATCTGCTGGCCCCGTATTTACAGGAAGAGGAAAACGGTTATACCCTGGCAGGTTCCCTGCGGCGGCATATCAATTTCTTTGTTCATAACATCATGGATCCCCTGCCGGGGGAATCCTACGATCTGGTTTTTTTCCGGAACGCCTTTATTTACTTTTCTCCCAGGAACCGGAACCGGATTCTTTCCAACCTGGCTTCTTCCATGAAAGAGGGCGCCCGCCTCTTTATGGGAGTTTCGGAAACCGCCGGGGTAAGCCATCCGCTGCTCGGGGAAGAGAACCGGGACAATGTGTTTTATTTCCGGAAAAATTCGGATCCCCCGGCGGCTGCGGCATCGTCTGCGGCCGCGGCATCGCCTGCGGCGGCGGTGTTACCCGCGGCGGCATTGCCGCCGGAAAAAGAGCCGGATTCCGGGGCCTTCCCTCTCCGGGGGGCCGGGACGGACGGGGACCTTCACGTCGATCCCGCCAGGGTGGAAACCATCGTGGCGGACGAAAAAGCGGCGGCGGACCTTGCCTGCCGCGTCAGGGAAAGGATACGCGGGGACGGCCCCTGCGACGGGAACGAACTGACCGCCTCGGCGCTGTTTCTGCTTAACCGGGGGGATTTTTCCGGCGTCGATCCGCTGTTGCGCTTTATTGAAGAGCGCGACGGTTCGGCCTTTACCGCTTTTCTGCGGGGGGAATATTATTACCTTCAGGATATGTTTACAGAAGCGGAATTTCATTATAAAATTTCCCTGGGTAAAAACAGCGGGTTCTGGCCGGCCCAGTACCGGCTCAGTTCGCTGGCGGAGGCCGGGGTCCTGCGGGATTACCGGGCCCGGCAGGCCAGGGAAAGCTTAAGCCGGAGCCGGGATCTGCGGTACGAAGTTTTTATCGGGGGATTTTCCCCGGATTACTATCTGGGGGCGCTTTTAAAAAGGCATTCGTGAACACTCAGGCGGCAGCGCCGCCGCTTTTACGGGGGGATATATGTTTTTTTCCAGGTTTAAAATCTCGACCAAGCTTATTGTTTCCAGCGCGGTATTCCTGATACCGGTGGGGATCATGCTGTTCTTCATCTACTCGGGGACCATGGCGTCGATCCGCAAAAACCTGAACGAGCAAAGCGGGATCGGCTGCCTTCGGCCCGCGGCCGTGCTGATGGAAAAACTGTCCCGGTATCTGAACGTGTACCTGGGGCTGGAAACCGGAGACCTCTCCCGGCTGGACGAGGAAATCGGCGGAGCCATCAAGTCCCTGGACCGGGAGCTTGCCCAGTGGCGCAGGCCGGAGGGGAGCATCCCCGATTTGGCGGAGGCCTGGGAGGCGTTTAAAAAAATGCCCCCCGGGGATGACGGGATTTATCAGGCCTGCCTGGATTTTGCCCTTTCGGTTCAGGAGCTGATCGGCTGGATAGGGGAACGTTCCACCCTGATCCTGGTCTCCGACATGAGAACCTATTATTTTATCAATACGGCCCTTTCCGCCCTGCCGGAAGCGTCGGTCCGGCTTATTTCCACGGGCAACGTCCTGCGGGCGGGCCTTGTCCGGGCGGAAGCCAACGTGGAACGCTGGAACGCGGAACTGGCCGACGCCCAGGCCCAGGGCCGCCGTCTTACCCAGGCCGGATTTACTTCGGATCCGAAGGACATCACGGTGATGATGCTTCCCTCCGAGGACTGGCAGGTGATTATCAACAACCGGCCCCTCTTCGAAGCCGATTCGGAACGCGTAAAAAACAGCCTGACCCTGGCCATGGAAGAGGGGGGCGGCGCCGAAGAGTTGGCCGGCGGCCTCGACGGCTACTTAAACGCGGCCGCGGCGCTTTCGGAGCAGTACGGCCGTATTTTCGGGTTTAACATTTCCAATCCCGCGACCGCGGCGGAATGTCTCGAAGGAATATCGAAACTTAACGCCGGAGCCGCGGGACTGTGGACCGCGATCCTGGACCAGCTTGACGGCCTTGTCAGATACAATACCGGCCTGGCCCAGAAGCGGCTTGCCCTGTACCTTGCCGTAGCCCTGATCTCGGTACTCCTGGCCTTTGCCTTTGTGGCCGTCAGCACCCTGGACATTAACCGGTCGGTCAGGAGCCTTAAAACCCTGTTTAAGGGCCTGAATGAAAACGATCTGACCCTTTCCCTGGAGGTTAATTCCCAGGATGAATTCGGGGAGCTGATGACGGCCTTTAACGGCTTCCTTAACATCCTCCGTTCCACCTTCGGTTCTTTTAAGCAAAGCGCCCAGCTGGTGGCAACATCGGTATTTGATTTGTCTTCTTCTTCAAAGGAAATTACCACCACCGCCAACGAGCAGTCCGCCAGCGTTTCGGAGATTGTCAGCACCATGGAAAGCAGCAAAAACCTGTCGGAACAGATTGCCGTAAAAACAACGGAGGTGGCCCGGCTGGCCGCGGAAACCCAGGAGCTTTCCAGCAAGGGGGCGGAGCTGCGGGAGGCGAACCAGGGGATGATGGAAGACATCCGGCAGCAGAACCAAAAGATTATCAGCGAAATCCGCAATTTGTCCGACATGATTATCCGCATCAGCGAGGCGATCCGCATCATCGACGGCATCGCGGATCAGACAAAGCTGATAGCATTTAACGCATCCCTGGAGGCGTCGTCGTCGGGGGAATCGGGGGCCCGGTTCTCCGTGGTGGCCGCCGAAATCAGGCGCTTCGCCGATAACGTTGTGGAATCCACCCGGGAGATCAAGCAGAAAATCGAAGAAGTGCAGGGCGCTTCCCAAACCCTGATTGCGGAAGCAAACAGCGGTTCCAGGCAGATCGAGCTTGGCTATGAAAGAATGAGCGAGCAGAAGATCGTCTTTGAACATATTGTCGAAAATTCCCAGAACGTGGCTACCCGCTCGCAGCAGATATCGAACCTGAGCAAACAGCAGGAACTGGCTTCTTCCCAGATCTTTAACGCCCTTAAAGAAATATCCGCCGGGGTTAAGCAGTTTGTTATTGCCACAAGTTCTACTTCCAAGATTGCCGACAGCCTGAACGGCATGTCCGAGGAATTAAAAGAAAAAGTGGAAGAATACCGTACCGCTACGTGAGGGGCAAAAGATGGCTGTGTCAAAAAACCTGTTCGGAATTTTCAGAATCGTCCTGACCGCGGCGCTGGCGCTGGTAACCCTGGGAGCGCTGATCTATCCCTTCGCGGCCGGCGGCCCGGCGGCGGGGAACGTCCTGCGGATCCTGCTTGCCGCGGCGCTGGACATTTCCGCGGCTGTCGTGCTGAAGGAATGCCGCCGGCTGGAGGCGGAAAAGGAGGCCCTGCGGGCCCGGCCGGAGGGCGCCCGGACGGAGTCCTTCGGCAGGGCCGCGGGACTGGTTAAAACCATCCAGGAATCCGCCGGGGCTATTTCCCTTTCCAACAGCGACAACTTCGGTACCGCCAACAATCAGGCCGCCAGTATGGATGAAATCGAAACGACGATCAACGAAAACGCCAGGATCGCCGCGGAAATCGCCGACAAAACGGGCAGCGTTGCCACCATCGCTTCGAAGATGGAAGGAGACGTGCTGAACGGTTTTTCCGTTCTGGAAAAAAACGTCAGGAAAATGGGGGACATCAAGGAAAAAAATTCGGGAATAATCAACGGCATCATCTCCCTGGGGAATAAGATTACCAAGATCAGGGATATTGTCAGGGTTATCAACACTATTACGGATCAGACAAAGGTTATTGCATTTAACGCGGCCCTGGAAGCGGCCAGCGCCGGGGAAACGGGCAAGCGTTTTGCCGTGGTCGCCGGGGAAGTAAACCGCCTGGCGGACGACATCGCGGGCCTTACCAGGCAGATCCGCGAACAGGTGGAGGAAATACAAAGTTCTTCCTCTTCGCTTATTATCTACAGCGAGGAAGGATCGGACCGTATCGCCGAAGGATACAAGCTTATCAAGGACCTGGAGGACATTTTCCGGGAAATCCGTTCCGGGGCGGAAATTACCTCAAACCAGGCTCAGATTATAACGGTTTCCACCCAAAAGCAGCGCAAGTCCAGCGAACAGATCAATATTGCCGTGGCCGATGTTTCCCGGGGCTTAAAGGACTTTATCAGTTCCGCCGAAAACGCCAAAACCTCGGCCGATAAACTGGCCGATCTTGCCCGGGAACTGGAATCTTTTATGGGCGGCGGGAAAAAACAGCCCGGTTCAGGCGATTATGGCAATTGACAAATCAAAGTACATCGGCAAGTTTGTCGATGAGGGATTTGAAAACATCTCCGTGGTAGAGACGCTGCTCTTTGAAATAAAAGAGGGGGGCTCCGTTCAGGACGACCTGGTAACCCTGATGCGGGCCCTTCACACCTTAAAGGGCTCCGCCCGGATGCTGGAATTCAAACAAATCGAAAGCCTTTCCCACGCCCTGGAAAGCGTGTTCGCCGCCCTTAAGGAAGAGCGGATACACTTAAGCGATCAGGCGGTACGGCTTATCCTGGCCGGAACGGACGAGCTTAAGGCCGGCCTTTCGTCGGTAAAAGCGGAGGCCGTCGACGCCATAGACGCGGCGGTGTTCCGGAAGGAACTGTCCGCCCTGGCCGCCAATGAAGATTTTACGATACCCCGGATAAACCGCGCCCCTGCCGCGGAAGCCCCCGCTTCCGGAGAAGCCGGCGGCGGCGCGGAAAACGGCACCGCGGAAAACGGCGGTGCGGAAGCCGCCTCCGGGGCCGGAACCGGCAGTGCTGAAAGCGCCGCCCGGGCCGGTTCGGAAAAAGTTCCCCCCGCCGCCGAAACGCCGGCCAGGGAGTCTAAGCGCAGCAAGCTGGAAGACGCAAAGTCCGAAAGCATCAGGATATCCCTGGACCGGATTAACGAAATCATCAGGAATACCGCGGCGCTGCAGTCCCTGGAAATTGCCGCAAAAAACATAGCCCGGGATACGGAGGAATTAAGCGACCAGTCCCGGCGCTATTCGGCGCTTCTGGCTGGCGGGGAATCCTACAATTCCCCGCTGCTCAGGGAATTCCGTCCCCTGGAAACCATGATCAGCAAGCTTGTCTCCATCGTCAAAAATTACGCCATCGACGCGGGCAACCACACCAGGGGAACCTACGACAGCGTTATTTCCCTGCGGATGCTTCCCCTGTCCACGGTCCTTGACGCGTATCCCCGCTATGTCTTTACCATCGCCTCGGAGCTGGGCAAACAGGTCCAGATCCGCATTGAGGGCGCGGAAAACGAAATCGACAAAAATCTGATAGAATCCCTTTCGGAAGTTTTCCTGCACATGATCCGTAATTCCATCGACCACGGCATAGAGCCCCCCGCGGAACGGAAGGCCCTGGGAAAGGGTGAGGCGGGCCTCCTGGTTATCCGCTGCGTCCGGGAAAGCGGGAATATGAAGATTACCATTACCGACGACGGCAGGGGCATCGATACCGAAGGCATCAGGAAAAAAATTGCCGAAAAGGGCCTGGTGTCCGGAGAAACTGCGGCGGCTTTAAACGAAGAAGAGCTGATCAACTACATATTTCAAAGCGGTTTTTCCACCGCGGAAAAGCTTTCCAGCGTTTCCGGCCGGGGAGTGGGGATGGACGCGGTGCGGAACAATATCGAGCGGATGAAGGGAAGCATTACCGTACAAAGCGTTCCCGGACAGGGTACGGTTTTCGCCATTTCGGTGCCCTTGTCCATGGCGTCCCTCATGGGGTTTCCCGTTTCGTCGGGAACCATGAAATTCATTATCCCCGCAAATTTTGTGGATACGATCCTGCTGGTGGGCCGGGAGGACATTATCACCGTGGTGGACAGGCCCGGAATAAAATACGAAGGCCGCATTGTCAAGCTTTACTACCTCCATCAGATTTTAAAAATTCCCGGGGCCGAAAAAAAGCAGGAAAACGAATCGGTCTTTGTGGTGATTATCCGGGCCTACGAGGAAACCGTCGCCCTGGCGGTAAGCAGCATCAGCAGCATGCGGCAGGTGATCCTTAAAAACATGCCCTCCTTTCTGGAAAACATGGCGGTCTTTTCCGGGGTGGTCCTGAGCGAAGACTACGAGATGGTGCCCGCCCTGCATATCCCGACGCTCGTAAAAATGGCCCGGCGCACAAAAACCATCGACATGAAAAAACGCCACATCGACTACGAGCGGCTGCGTAAATCAATCCTGGTGGTGGACGATTCCCGGCCTACCAGGGACATAGAACGGGACATACTCCAGGCGGAAGGGTACAGGGTGGATACCGCCGCCGACGGTTCCGAGGCCCTGGCCGCGGCAAAAAACACCCGCTACGATCTTGTCTGTACGGACCTGGCCATGCCGAATATGGACGGGTTTATGCTGACCGAGAATATCAGAAAAAACGACAATTTAAAAAATATTCCCATTATCATCATTTCGTCAAAAACCGACGAAGAGGACCAAAAGAGGGCCGCGATGTTGGGCGCAAACCGGTATATCGTCAAAAATTCATTTAACGACCATAACCTGTTAAGCGCCATCCGGGAATTAATCGGAGAAGCCAATGGATAACAAAACGGCCAAAAAACGGATTTTGGTTTTTGAGGATTCGGATATTTTTGCGGACATGCTCCTGGAATTCCTTGACGGCGAAGGGTACGAAACGGGACGGGCGGTGAACGGCCTGGAGGGAATCAAAATGACCTATTCCTTTCTGCCCCAGCTTATCGTTACCGATGTGGAAATGCCCCTCTTTAAAGGTTACCAGGCGACGCGGCTTTTAAAGTCCCGGCCTTCCACCAAACCAATTCCGGTTATCATGTTTACCTCTCTGGGCGAATCAAAGGACAAGTTCTGGGGCGGCCAGGCGGGGGCCGATTATTATATAGAAAAATCCCCGGAAAATTTTTCAAAACTGAAAGAACAGATAGAGGTTTTTCTTGACGGCGCCCCCCCGGTGGATTACGAGCGGATTAAACGGGAGGGAAAGCGGATTAACGACAATTCCCTTATCGAGATGGTAAACAACCTGCTGGATACCAAGCTGTTCCAGACCACCGTCATAGGACTGCTGGCGGAACTTTCGGTCAAGCTCAGCTCCCTGGAAGAGGTTGTCCGGGGGGTATTTGATCTCCTGCGGAATATCTGCGAATGTGAAATTTGTACCGTCATGATCAAGGATACGGACAATTCCCTGGCGGTGTACACCGCCAACCACTCCGGCTATACGGAAGCAATCGCCGAGGATTTTAAAGCCGTTACCATCGCCGATTTTAATACCTTCTTTCCCGATTACCAGGTGGTTTCCCGGGAGGTGGAGGATTTTTTCGGGGCCGGTGAAAAAAACAAAAAGATCGAATCCTATATCATGCTGCCCTTAAAAAGTTCCGGCGAGGATTTTGCCACGGTTCATATCGGCAATTCCGTTAAGGAGTATTTTTCCCCGCTGATCCTGGAAAACATAAACGTTTTTTTATCCGCCGCGGCCCCGATCATAGCCAACGCCCTCAGGCTCCGCCAGATGGACACGCTGCAAAAGAAAACCAGGGCCGCCTTTGCCCGGTACGTACCCATCGACGTCATGGACGAGATCATCAAGAAATCCTCCACCCAGTCCAGCCAGAGCGAAACCAGGGTGGTGGCGGTTCTTTTTTCTGATATCCGGAATTTTACCAAGATCTCTGAAAAAACCAACGCCCAGGAACTGGTTACCTTTCTGAACGCCTATTTTTCCCTGATGGGAAACGAAATCGTCGCCGAAGGGGGGAACATCGACAAATTTATCGGCGACGCCATCATGGCGATCTTCGGCGCCCCCAAAACCCTGGAAAACGCCTCCGCCAGTTCTATCCGGGCGGCCCTGCGGATGGCGAAGGCCCTCTCCCGGGTGGATACCGCGGGGATCACCCTGCCCGAATCGGGATTCGGCGCGGGGATCGGCATCAACTTTGGCGAGTGCGTGGTGGGCAACATCGGCTTCCATGACAAGCTGGATTATACGGTTATCGGCGACACGGTGAACCTGGCCTCCCGGCTTGAGGGGGTTACCAAGTATTACCGGCAGTCCATCATCGTGTCGGAAAACGTCTATGCCGCGGCCAGGGACGAATTTATTTTCCGCAAGGCCGACAGCGTCCGGGTAAAGGGAAAGAACGAGGCGGTGGGCCTCTACGCGGTGTACGCCGCCTACCGGGGCGAGGGGGACGGGGACCTGCCGCCGGGGATAGTGCTGGACCGGGAAGCCCTGGACCAGTACAACAAGGGCCTTAAGCTGTACACCATGCGGGAATGGGAAACCGCCCGCCAGTACTTTGACCAGGCCCGGGGCATTACGGAAAAATCCGGGGGCGAAGATTACCTTTCCTCCATGTACATTACCCGCATCGGGGAACACATACAAAACCCGCCCCCCGCAGACTGGGACGCCACCATTACCATGACGGAAAAGTAGGCCCCGAAAGCGGGGGCCCCAAAAGAGGGGCCGCCGCTCCCATCCCTGTCTTTTTGGCGGGAACGAGGTATACTCAAGATATGGACTTTGTTATTGAGTTTAATCCCGATGCCTTCAAACACGGCGCAAGTGAGGCTGACATCAGAAGGGTTTTCGATACCGCGGTATACGATGGTCTATTGGACGAACCTGATGATGCCGATGCGCGGGATAAATATCTGCTTATCGGCTTTGACCGCAAGGCCAATCCCCTTGAAGTCCTGTATAACTTTGTGAGCGATTATCATGTAAATGTGTTCCACGCAATGCCGTGCAGGAATATCTATCATCACCTATTAAAGCCGGAGGACTAACAATGGCGAGAATGACAGAGGAAGAAGCGGCCAGACTGGACGAAAAATGGACAAAGAATCCCCCCAGGCCCGGCCCGAACGGAACAGGCTATTTTACGCAGTGTAAAAAAGCCGCCCATACGATAACTATTGACAGTTTTACCGCCAATTACCTGTCGAGCAAGGCAATAGCCGACCATAAAACCCCGGCGGAGATTATCGGCGAAATGGTACAGGAACGAATCGCCGCTTCAATGCAGGGCGAACTGAACACCGCATCCATTTAGATCTGCTGTTTCAAAACA